>CAZRNI010000071.1:0-8038 GCA_964601425.1 uncultured Eubacterium sp.
ATCAGCTGGCTGTATCCAAACGGACTGAACCTGCGGCCGGAATCATTTGCGCACGACAATCTTTTTACGCATATGGTGGAAAATCTGTATCGCCGCGATACTTCCACAAACGTATTTCCCAGCATGCATGTGTACAATTCCGTCTGCGCCTACATGGCGCTCCGGTCATGCGACTGGATGAAGGATAAGAGATGGCTCGTCCGCCTGCTGCTGATCCTGACCGTCGTGATTATTACATCGACGCTGTTTCTGAAGCAGCACTCGATCCTCGATGTATTTGCCGCACTCGTGCTGAACTACATTTCCTACCAGATTGTGTACCGCTCACGCTGGGCGGCACGCTGGCAGGATTAATCAACAGCCGCCCTGCGCAGCTGAAAATTTCTTCCGGGAACCGCTTTCTCTCCGGTCCTCACCGTCTCACGTCCGCCCAGCTCTTTTTTCAGACACGTACAAGCTTCGCGAAGGATGCCATCATGCGCCGCTCGCCGACGCGGTCGAAGTCTACGACAACTTCATAATCACGCTTGCCGTCTTCGATTTTCAGGACGGTTCCCTCGCCGAATTTGACATGACGGACACGGTCGCCGACTTGATAATCAAGATGATCAGCCCTGGTTACAGTGAATTCGCGCATTTTAAACGGCGTCGCCTGACTTTTGCGGGCAAATTTACTGATACCGCCGCCGGGCTCTCCGACGCCGCGGGTTCTGGTGCCGGAACTTTTACTTCCAAAGTCTGTCTCCTGACCGGAATTCGCTCCTCCTGCTCCATCTGACCATATTTCCGTGCCGGAAGCGCCGGTCCTGTCTTTATTCATTTTTTTCATCTGATATTCTGTATCTCTGCTCATCTGCAGAAGTTCTCCCGGTATTTCTTTGATAAAGCGGGAAGGCCGCATAAACTGGGTCTCTCCGCGCACCATACGGCGCATGGCCGATGTCAGGGTGAGCTCGCGCTTTGCGCGCGTGATGCCGACATAACAGAGCCGGCGCTCTTCTTCAAGTTCCTCGGTGTCGCCGGCACTTGCTGCCATGTAAGACGGAAAAAGGCCGTCGTCCATACCGACCATATATACAGTTTCAAATTCCAGCCCCTTTGCCGCATGCATGGTCATCAGCAGTACATAATCACTTCCCTCTTCGACAGAATCAATATCGGCTACAAGTGAGACCTGCTGCAGAAATTCTGACAGTGCCGGTGTTTCGCTGCGCGATTTTGTCTGCGCCTCGTATTCTTCTATTTTGGAGAGGAGCTCCTGGATGTTTTCGATCCGCGCTTCTGCTTCAGGCGTTTCTTCCGCCTCCAGCTCCGCCACATACCCCGTCTCTTCAAACAGACGTTTCATCAGACCCGTGATGGTGATTGTTCCGTCCGCCAGTTCTTCCCGCAGGTTTGTGATCAGTGTTGTAAACCCTTTGATTTTAGCTGACGCGCGTCCCAGTCCCGGGATCTGATTGACTTCCAGAAGAGCTGTATAAAAGCTGATATCGTGCTCCTGCGCATAGTTCTGAACGCGCGCAATGGTCGTCTGTCCGATGCCGCGCCGCGGGATATTGATGATGCGCATACATGCGAGATCATCCTGCCCGTTGTCGATGGTTTTCAGATATGACAGGACATCCTTTATTTCTTTGCGGGAATAGAAATTGATTCCGCCGACAATTTTGTAGGGAATATCCGCACGGATCATCGCCTCTTCCAGAAGACGTGACTGCGCATTGGTCCGGTAAAGGACAGCAAAATCACTGTAGGATCTTCCGCCGGTCTGCCCTGTCCGGCCGCTCCCGCCGGAATTCTGTGAAGACCATGACTTGTCTGAATGCTCCATTTTTTCAGCAATGTCATCTGCCACAAATTCCGCCTCATCAAATCCGTTTTCAAACTGACGATAGCGGATTTGTGTGCCGTCTCCCAAATCTGTCCAGAGATGCTTTTTCTTGCGTCCCTCGTTGTTTGCGATGACACCGTTTGCCGCATCCAGAATTTGTCTGGTCGAGCGGTAATTCTGTTCCAGACGGATTACCTTTGCCTCCGGATACTCGAATTCGAAATTCAGGATGTTGCGGATATTTGCGCCGCGGAATTTGTAGATCGACTGATCATCGTCACCTACAACACAGAGGTTGCGGTATTTGGCTGCCAGCAGTTTTACCAGCGCAAACTGGGCCGTATTGGTGTCCTGGTATTCGTCAATCAAAATATAGCGGAAGCGCTCCTGGTAATAATCCAGCACCTCCTGGTCACGCCGGAACAGCTCCACCGTTTTTACCAGAAGATCATCGAAATCCAGTGCATTGTTGCGGTGCAGCGTCTCCTGATACAGGCGGTAAGCCGCAGCGGTCTGTTTTTCCTCCCAGCGCTTTGCCTGCTCTTCAAACTGATCCGGCGTAATCAGCTCATTTTTTGCAGCTGAAATCTTTGCCAGAAGGCCGCGCTCTTTGTATACCTTCGGATTGAGTTCGAGCTGCTTGATAACCGTCTTCATTACCTGCCTGCTGTCATCTGTATCGTATATCGCAAAATTCGAAGCGTAGCCGATCCTGTCAATGTAGCGGCGCAGAATCCGCGCACAGGTAGAATGAAAGGTAGCAACCCAGATCTGATCCGAACCGAATCCCACCAGACGGTTTACGCGGTCCCGCATCTCCCCTGCCGCTTTATTTGTAAAAGTAATTGCCAGAATATTCCATGGCGCCACATTACATTCTCCGATCAGATACGCAATCCGGTGCGTCAGCACACGCGTCTTGCCCGAGCCTGCTCCCGCGAGTATTAAAAGCGGCCCCTCCGTATGGCGGACCGCTTCCTGCTGTGGCTGGTTTAATCGTTCTAATTCGTTCATAAAACTCCCCACTTTTTTAAATAAAAGTAATACCGAGTCCCTCGATCAGCAGACCCCAGAACACGCCGCATGCAAACAGCAGTGCCAGAATCTGCACATTTTCCTTCATATGCCGGTTATTTGTGCGGAATAAAACAAGCAGTCCCACGCCGGCGCTTACCAGAAGGCCGGACATCATCTGGCCGGCTGCCAGAATGCCTTTCAGATAGAGTTCCGTGATCATGACGGACGCCGCGCAGTTCGGAATCAGCCCGATCAGCGCCGCAAGGATAACCCCGATGAATTTTCTCTTTGTCAAAACGGACGCAAGCGCAGCTTCTCCGATTCCCTCTACGAGAAAACCGATTACAATCGAGATCACAAAAATAAACAGTGTAATGTGAAGCGTATGGATCAGAGCCGGTTTCAGGATTCCATGCTCCTCTTCTTCACAGTGGCAGTGTTCCTGCTCGCAAAGATCATGAATTTCCTTGTGGATACCCATGTAGCGAAGAACATGTTTCAGCACAAAATCAATAAAAAATCCTGATATCACTGCCAGCACCATCTTAGTCAGGAGAATCCGGACGATGGTAACCGGCGGAACTGCCTCTGAAATAAATATCGGAAGCATTTCATCCGAAGTCGATAAAAACACTGCAAGAAGCGTTCCGATCGTAATGACGCCGCCGGAATACAGGCTTGCCGCTGCCGCCGAAAATCCACACTGCGGGACGACGCCGACCGCGCCGCCGAACAGCGGGCCGATCTTTCCCATCCTGCCGAGCGCATCCGCCGACTTGTCGGCCGTGCGGCTCTCAAGATATTCCATCAGCAGATAGGTCAGAAACAGAAAAGGCAGAAGCTTCAGTGTATCAATGACCGCATCCAGTAAAACATCTAAAATCATATATCTTCATTAGTTTTGAGTACGCCGGAGCTGTCCGGCGACATGTCCGAGACTGGTTGTATCTATTCTTACCGTTCAAAGTCAGGAGCTCCGTTTAAGTGGTACGGCGGTACCTGATAGACGTAATAATTCAACCAGTTATTATACAGGTTAAATGAAAGGGCGCGCCACAGCAGCAGCGGCGTCTCTTCCGGATCATCATTCGGATAATAATTCTCCGGCAGGGCTGTTCCCAGACCGCGGGCCGTATCTCTTTTATACTCCTGGTCCAGTGTCATTCTGTCGTATTCCGGATGACCCTGTACAAATATCTTGCGGCCCTCATCCGCCATTGCCAGAAACAGGCCGGCCTCTTCTGACTCGGAGAGGACGGTTACTTCTTCGCAGGCGTGCAGCTGCTCTTCATTGACCTCTGTATATCTGGAATGCGGCGCAAGAAATACATCATCAAATCCGCGCACAAGTGGCGTCTTGCGCTTCATAACCGGCTGTTTAAACAGGCCAAAGAGCTTCTTCGGCCGCTCCCGCTTATCAATTCCGTAAAAATGATACAGGGCAGCCTGTGCACCCCAGCACTGATACATCGTTGAAGTCACATGTTTCTCCGACCAGTCCATGATTTCCACCATCTCCGGCCAGTAATCCACTTCCTCAAACGGCATCAGTTCCACCGGCGCGCCCGTCACAATCATACCGTCAAAATACAAATCTCGTACTTCTGAAAAATCCGTGTAGAATTTATTCAAATGACTTTTCGACGTATTTTTTGAAGTATGGCTCGAAACCACCATAAAAGAAACATCCACCTGAATCGGTGAATTGGCCAGACATCTCAGGATCTGGAGCTCTGTATCCTCTTTCAGCGGCATCAGATTCAGGATCAGGATCTGCAGCGGACGGATGTCCTGATGCATCGCCCTGTCCTCATCCATTACAAATATAGTCTCATGTTCCAGTATTTCCTTTGCGGGTAAATCGCGCTGCACCTTCAGGGGCATACCGGTCACTCCTCTCATATAGGCAGATCTGCTCTCAGGCAGACTGCCCGCAACTACATAAATACAACTCCCGTGCGTATCACGCAGTTCTGATCATATCATACAGTTTGTTTCAAGCCAAGTGATTTCTAAACGGGGCCTGGCCCCGTTCTCGTTTTTCTTCACAGAAAACGCGCCATGAAATCCTCCTCGGACAGGATCGGAATCTGCAGTTCCGCCGCCTTTTTGTTTTTCCCGGATGTGGATGTCACGTCGTTGTTGATCAGATAGTTTGTTTTGGCGCTGACACTGCCTGTTACCTTGCCGCCCAGATCCTTGAGCTGCTTTTTCCGGGCGTTCCGGTTGTCAAAGTGATTGAGGCTTCCGGTGATTACGAAAGTCATCCCGGCAAGCTTCTGTTCGCCCTGATTCTGAAATTCGCGGGCAAAGTTCAGATAAGGCAGCAGCCCATCTACTGCGGCTGCATGTTTCGGATCCGCCCACCAGTTCTCGAAGGCCTGTGCAATGACTGCGCCGATCCCCTCCAGATCTGCCAGCTTTTCAGCGTCTGCGCTGCGGATTGCATCCAGATCTTCATCAAACGCGCGGCTGATCAGGCGTGCGGTGGCAATTCCGATCTCCGGGATTCCCAGTGCATAGAGGAGCCGTGAAACGGTCGTCGTTCTGGCTTTTTCGATGCTTTCCAGCAGATTATTGCAGGACAGTTCACCAAACCCGTCCATCTGCACAATGGTTTCTTTATGCTCTTCCAGACGGAACAAATCCGCATAGCTGTGAATCAGACCGTGTGCCATGAACTTTTCCAGTGTGGATTCCGAGATTCCCTCCATATTCAGTGCATCTCTGCTGACAAACAGCGTGAATGATTTCATCTGTTTCGCCGGACAGTCAGGATTTGCACAGTAGAGCGTCTCGACCATTTCTGCACTTGACCGGATTTCTGTTGCGCCGCCGCAGACCGGACACTGTTTCGGGATCACGGCTGTTCCGCTTCCGGTGAGATTTTCCACGATCTGCGGGATGATCATATTTGCTTTGTAAACAGTCAGTTCATCTCCGATCCCGAGCTTCAGTTCTTTTACGATGCTGACATTGTGAACGCTCGCGCGGGAAACCGTTGTTCCCTCAAGATCTACCGGTTCGAAAATTGCGACCGGATTAAGAAGGCCGGTTCTGGAAGGACTCCACTCAATTTCCGGAAGCTTTGCCGTCGTCCCGAGCGATACACCGTATGCGATATCATCATACAGCGCAACGAGACCGTCTGACGGAAACGGATTGTGCTGAATCTGTTCCGCGAAGTAGTCCATCGCCTGATCCAGCGTATCCGCGTACACCGCGCGGTATTCCACGACGTCAAATCCCTGCGTTTTCAGCCACCGGAATTCCTGTTCATGTGAGTTATCAAAATCAACGCCTGCTGCGCTTACCAGCGAAAATGCATAAAACCGGACAGAACGCTGTGCCGTAATTTCATTGTTCAGCTGCCTCACGGAGCCGCTGCAGAGATTGCGCGGATTTTTATATTTTGCATCCACATCTGCGATGCTGTCGTTGATCCGCTCGAAATCATCATACGTAATGATTGCTTCCCCGCGCAGGACAACCTCTTCTTTATGCGGAATCGTCAGCGGTACATTTACGAAAACACGCGCATTGTTGGTCACGACCTCTCCGACGGTTCCGTTGCCCCGGGTAACCGCCTTATACAGCGCCCCGTCCCTGTATGTAAGGACAATGGTCAGGCCGTCCAGTTTCCACGATAACAGCGTTTTACGGCCTCCGATGAATGACCGCAGTGCCTCCCTGTCTTTCGTCTTATCCAGCGAAAGCATCGGCTGCGCATGCGTCTCCTTCGGAAGGCTGTCGACCGCCGCATATCCCACCTGCACGGTCGGGGAATTTGCAAGGGTGATGCCTGTCGATTTTTCCAGCGCGGCGAGTTCATCATACAGTGCGTCATATTCAATGTTGGACATGATCTCGCGGTCTTCCGCATAGTACGCACGCGAGGCCTCCTGCAGGAGGCGGACCAGTTCCTGCATACGTGATTTCTTTTCTTCCGATGTTATCATTCCTATCATGTTCTGATTTCTTTCTGCCGCTATGTTTTTCAACCGTTATGTTTTTTCAACTGCTATGTTTTTTCAACCGTTTTGTTTTTCAACCGCTTTGTTTTTCAACCGCTTTGTTTTTCAACCGCTATGTCTTTTTCAGCCGCCATGATTATTTCAGCCGTATCGCTTTGTCTGCCGCTGCGCTCATAAACGATCGGCCATCGCCAGCAATTCGCGGACTTCCTCATCGGTCAGGCTGCGTGTTTTTCCGGGTTCGAGACCTTTGAGCCGGAGATTCATGATCCGGATGCGCACAAGTTTTGTCACCCGGTAGCCGAAGGCTTTGCACATCCTGCGGATTTCCCGGTTAATTCCCTCCGTCAGCGTAATCCGGAAGGTATGCGGGTTTATATATCTGATTTTACACGGCCGGGTCTGTCTTTCGATTTCCTCCAGATAAACGCCCTTCTGCATCTCAATCAGGTCCTGCCGGTGAAGCTTCTGCGCGACTGTTACTTCATATTCCTTCTCGTGGATATCACCCGCCGTCATAACGGCGTTGATCAGATCACCGTCGTCTGTCATCAGCATCAGGCCCTCTGAATCCTTATCCAACCGCCCGGCATAGGTCAGACGGACCGGCAGGTTCAGATAGTCTATGATGTTATCCTTTTCTTTCCTGCTGGCTGTACAGACAATTCCACGCGGCTTGTAGAACAAAAGATATGTCTTTTCGGACTTGAGCCGGACCGGCTTGCCGTCTACTGTCACCTCAGAATATGCATCTGCCTGTGAACCCGGTTCTGCAGATACGCCGTTGATCTGTACGCGGCCTTCGGCCACCAGAATATCAGCCTCACGCCGTGAACAAAGACCGCAGGCAGACAGGTATTTGTTGATTCGCATACCGTTTACTCTCCACAAAAAAGACTGCTGTATAAATCATTTTTCGGATCAAAATCTCTTTTGGGAACCCCTCCTGAGAATGTTGATCCAATCAATGATTTATAAAGCAGTCCCGCCAATACACGCCTGGAGGGAATCGAACCCCCTATAGGCATCTTCCAACCCGAAAAAACCCTTTATTTATGCGGTTTCCACGTCGTCATAACCAGCAGGTTCTCAAAAGGTTCTCAAAGGGTTCTCAAATCTTCTTCGGGTCAGATCACTAACGTACTGCCGCATTTTCTTTGCACCCTGTTGATTTTATACGATGCGTTTGAAACGGTCAAACAATATCACTTGGCCA
>CAZRNI010000071.1:8048-9371 GCA_964601425.1 uncultured Eubacterium sp.
CGTATATCCTTTTCCATCATCTTTAAGCACCTTGTAATCGATGCCCCGGTCCGTCCATTTCGCTCCCTCGATATCAATGATCTCAGCGCCGTCATCAGCAAGGTCACTGATTTTTTCCATCATGCGTTCATAATCCTTGATGGAAAGCCGGTTATTGCAGGATCTTCCGTCGTGATTACTGCCGTAAATAGACTTATACTCCGGGCATGAATAGAACACAGTATCTCTCTTATCGTTCTCATACTGTTTGATCTGCATCTGATGTGTGCAGTCATCCCCGTGATTGCCGCAGATCAATGTGATTTTATTCCATGTATTCAGTATCAAAGTTTCACCTCCAACAATATTAATGTTAAAAGATACCCACCGAAAATAAAGGGTATAAACGGATACGATTCATCTCCTCTCCCCTTCCATTTCCTGTAATATAAAAACGGAAGCGTTGCGACGCTGGCGATCAATGTAGCTGAAAGCGCCATGTATCCAAGTGTAAATCCGCATAAGGAACCGGCAAGAACATCCGCTCCGCCCATTCCGGAAAACAATGCAAAACACAGCATAAATCCAAACAGCGCGATTGTTCCCAAAAGTCTCTCATGTGGTGTGATACCGATTAATCCCGGTTCACTCGGATGTAATATAAACCATGTGAATTCTGTCGCTCCGCCAACAAGAAATATGAGCGGATCCACTTCCATCGTTAATAAGTCTGATATTGCTGCGATCAGTAATGTGACGAGACATATAATTTCAAGATGCATTTCCTGATTTGAACCTCCGCATGTTGTTGATTATTTCATACTTTCGTTCTGTCAAACGCCCCATCTCCTTATAGGAAATACCGAGACAGCCAAGGATGTATTTTTCCATCTCATCGACACAGACCTGTGTCAGGTCCACCTCGGAGGAAAACCATGCTTTTCGTTAAGTTCCGAAATACATTTTCCCAAGGCTTGTATTTACCCATACTCAGGACTGGTTCTTGTTGAAGCCCTTCCAGAACCAGAAACGGTTGACGTACGGCTTTTCACGGTTTTCCGGCAGAGGGTTCTCCACATAGTAATTATGCGCAAGCTGAAGCAGCATACCGGTTGCTCTCACATCGTCAATGGCGCTGTGAAATGTCAGACCCTGATCCAGGCCGTATTCCTTAATCAAGTCTTCCAGTTTGTATTTTTCAAAATCCGTGGATACGTCCCGCATCATTTCCAGCACGTCCAGGGAGAAATAAGGCGTGAAATGCATATTGCATCTTCGGTACATGGCGTGCATCATGGCCACATCACAATCCGTATTAAATCCGACTACGATCGGTTTTTCTCC
>CAZRNI010000072.1:0-9298 GCA_964601425.1 uncultured Eubacterium sp.
CACGTCAAAGGTCTTTGCCGACAGGTAGAAACCGACACAGGTAAGAAGCACTGCCGGCTCATACGCCATCATCTGCATCAGCTCACGCTGTGCACCGATTGTGCTGTACGGCGAACTGGTAATCATTGCCGCAAAGTACAGGAATGTCGCCGCCGTTGCCAGGATAAAGAAGCACATCAGAATATCGCTTCCGGCAAAGAACATGGCACCTGTGAATATCATCAGCAGCATGTAGGTCATCAAAAGGAACGTCTGCGCACGGCTGACTGCGATGACCTGTTTGTTCATAAGTTTCTGCACATCGTAAAACGGCTGCAGAACAGGCGGGCCGACACGTCCCTGCATGCGCGCGGAAATCTTGCGGTCCAGTCCCTCCAGGAAACCGCCAAGGAACGGTGCCAGAACGATATAGCAGATGATAAAGATAATGCGCATTGTAATACTCATCAGAATACACCTCCCATAATTCTGGCCAGCATGATAATCAGTACAGCCAGCGTAAAGAGCTGACACGGGAACATCAGCCGCTTCTGACCAATGTACTTTGTAAAGTAGTAATTCGACATCCAGAGCTGTTTCGGATTGCCCAGAGAATCAACGAAAGCTGTGTTGTTGCCGACATTGACACCATTCATATATGCAAGTTTAACATTGGTTCTGCGGTTCTTAAATGCGCGGTCCGCAAGGAACGGAACCAGGAACACAAGGCAGATAATTACAATCAGCGTATACAGCACACCAGTCGGAATAACCTCTGCAGAATGTCCAAACTGTTCAATCAGCAGCGGTTCCACATAATGCACCGAGAGAACCGGGAACAGCACACAGAGCGCAATCATAAGAAATGCGTGGATTGACAGCGAAAGGGTCTCGCTCTTCTGTGTGATATCTTCTACATTTGAGTGCACAACATGTTGCGTCGGGCTGATAATCTTGCCGAGCCACTTTGTACAGTAGTAGGATGTTGTGGCACTGCCGAATACGATGAAAACAACCAGCATGATGTTGCTCTCATCGACAGCTGCACGCAGTGCAGACCACTTGGAAATCAGCATACCGAACGGTGCCAGGAACATGCCGACGATACCGATAAACATAAAGATCGCAAGACGCGGCACGCGGTACAGCAGTCCGTGCATGCTCTCGATCTCTCTGCTGTGCGTTGCATTCTCTGTCGCACCGATGTCCTGGAACAGCAGCGATTTGGAGATTGCATGGAAAATCATCAGGAAAACACCTGCCCAGATGGTCTCTGCGCGGCTCACGCCTGCACATGCAACCATCAGACCCAGGTTGGAAATTGTCGAAAATGCAAGTACTTTCTTGCCGTCATGCTGTGCAATTGCCATGACATACGCGGCAAAGAAGGTGAATCCGCCAATGAAAGCGATCATGTTGCCGGAGCCCTTTTCGCTCATAGCCGGTCCCAGACGGAACAGAATATAGATACCCGCCTTAACCATCGTCGCACTGTGCAGAAGTGCGGAAGACGGTGTCGGTGCAACCATGGCGCCCATCAGCCAGGTGGAGAACGGCATCTGCGCCGCTTTTGTGAGCGCTGCAAATGCAATTAATGCAACTGCAAATGCGATAATGTGACGCTCGTCAAGATATTTTCCGTATCGGATCAGCTCCTGCAGAGAATCCTGCCCCTTGGAATAAATATACAGTGTGACGCCGATTGAAAGCGCACAGCCGCCCAGCAGATTCATCCAGAGTGCGCGGAAAGAATTGTTGATTGCCTCTGTCTCACGCGTATATCCGATCAGCAGGAACGAGCAGACACTTGTGGTCTCCCAGAAGAAAATCAGCCACAGCAGGCTGTTGGAAAGCACAAATCCGAACATTGCTCCCAGGAACAGAAACAGTACCATAAAGAAATAATACTTACGGTCCTGAAATTCAGTGTGATGCTTATGATATCCATCCATATAGCCGACTGCATAAACAACAATCAGACTGCCGATCACGCCGACGATGATGCACATTAAGATAGAGAGATAGTCAACACGGATGTGCGCGATCTCCTTGAGGGCGGGGCCTGCCAGCTCCACATATGCGATCAGAATTGTCGGTGCAATCGAAAGCAGACAGATCAGGTACTTCTTATAACGGAAACACAGAAATGTAACAACAATCATCAGCAGAAAATCGCCGGCCAGGATCAGATGATTCACCATCTCTGTGTGAACATACAGTTCCATCGGCTGACACCCTCCCATCATCCACTGCGCAACGAGTACTGCTGTTGCCGCGATAATGATGACAGCGCCTGCATATGCAATTACATTTCGCACTTTGTCCGCCCGGATGCAGTACATCAGTACCGCAACGAGGAGCGGAAAGCAGATCAGAAACGGAATTACCTGCATAACTCAAAATCTCCTTTCACATTACCACTCACTTTATTTTAAACTTTCAAGAATACTTCCCTATCTTATCATATTGCGCCAAAAAGTAAAACACATTTAACGGATTCTCCTAAATTTGTCCTACCATTTTTTGTAAACCAGCACACGGATATCTTCCGGCACCGTCAGGGAAGCATATCCCGCTTTCAATCGACTGTCAGCAGTTCTTCCACTGCTTTTCTGCGCGGCGCTTTCGGCTCTTCTGCAGGATATCCCAGCGGAATCAGTGCCGCAATCTCTTCTTCTTCAGGGATGTTCAGGATTCCCTTGATTGCCGCTTCATCAATTACGCCCAGAATGACGCTGCCGAGTCCCAGATCATGCGCCGCCAGACAGAATGTCTGCGCTGCAATTCCTGCATCAAATGACTGCCAGTGCGCTCCTTTGGACGTCGAATAGCTGCCGTCTTTCTCAAACCCGGACCGTCCGGTAATCATGGTCATCACAACCAGAACCGGTGCCCCCTCCATAATCTTCGTATTCCACGTAAAGTCCATAACGCCTTCTCTGGCAATTCTGTCCTTAATTTCCTTTGTACACACTGCATGGTAGCGAACCACCTGCGTGTTCTTCCAGGACGGCGCCCATGCTGCTGTCGCAACAATCTGTTCCAGCACCTCCGGTGTCACGGCCTGGTCTGTAAACTTGCGGACGCTCCGCCTGGTCTCAATACATGTTCTGGTTTCCATTTTTTCTCCTTTCTTATCACACGCTCTGCTCCGGCCGGAACTTCCGGACGGACACCTTTTTCAGCGGTCGAGCATCCCGCGTGTCAGTTCCGCGATCTCGCCTGCCAGTTCAGCCACCGTCCGGTTATCCGTTTCGATGGTTACATCTGCTGCCGCCTCGTAGACCGGGAGCCTCTCTTCCATCAGTTCTGAGATCCCCTCAACATGCATCCTGTTCTGCAAAAGAGGCCTGTCCGTGCCGGTTCCCACACGTGCCAGAACTGTCTCCGGCTTTGCAGTCAGCAGGACAATGACACCCTGCTCTTTCATCAGACGCACATTATCTGCACGCATCGGGACACCTCCTCCGCAGGATACAACTTTGGGCCCGCTTTCCGGCAGCCGCTGCAGATATGCTGTCTCCAGATCCCGGAAATACGATTCGCCAAACTGTTCGAAGATTTTCGGAATAGGCATCTCCTGTTCGTCTTCAATCACAGCATCCATTTCGATGAGTTCTGCACCGATTTTTCTGGACAGCACCTTCCCGATGGTGCTCTTCCCTGTCCCCATGAAACCGATCAAAAAAACATTTTCTTTTTTGCGCGTATGCAGCCTCTGCAGGATTTCACTCAGGTTTTTTACATTCATCTGACCCGGTGCCGATTGTTTTCCTACCGCTCCGAACGTCACCGATGATCCAAATGCTTCGCAGGCAACTCTGCTGATCTGTCCGTCCGCGCCCATTGCTATGGTGATCACCGGGCGGTCTGCATACACACGTGTCATCTCTTCTGTGGCAGACAGGAGAAGCAGCACATCCTGTTTATTATTCGGCATGACTGCGATTTTCAGAATGTCCGCATCCAGTGCCTGCATACGACGCATGGTTGTAATCATTTCGTCTCTTGCCGGCGTGGAATCAAAATTGTGGCTGGATGCAATCACGATTCCTTCGCAGGAATGAACCGCATCTACAAGATTGGCAACAGCGGCTTCTCCCATTGAAAGCTCCACATCAATCAGATCTGCAAGCCCTGAAGCTGCCACATGTTCAATCAGCTCGATATAAGCCAGCGTTGAACATTCTCTTTCTCCGCCCTCCCGCATCGTGCGGAATGTAAAAAGTACGGGAATGTTTCCGAGCACTTTGTGCAGCAGACGAAGTACCTCGTCAACACTATCCAGATCTTCAATATCATTAAAGAAATCCGCGCGCCATTCTACCAGATCAACGGGTTCCTTCAGAAGTGCAACTGCCGCCGCCAGTATCTCCTCTGTTGACCTTTCAACTATCGGCACGCAGATTTTCGGAATTCCTTCCCCGATCCGCATACCTTTCACTTCAACATAGTTTTTTTTACTCACTGATTAGTCCCTCTCAAAAAAAAGCCGTTTCACCTCTTCTGACGGCATTTCCTGTCCGGTAAACAAACGAAAAGCCGCAGCCCCCTGCCAGAGCAGCATTCCTCTGCCGTCAACCGTCCGGCATCCTGCTGTGCCTGCTTCTGCAAGAAGTCTTGTAACGACCGGATTGTATACAGCATCGGCGACTGCCAGTCCCGGGTGAAATGCACGCACATCCCGGATAATGCTCTGATCGTCAAGCGGCTTCATTCCGAGATTTGTTGCGTTGATTAAAATGTCTGCGGACCGGACAATAGATGTCACTGCCTCAGTATCCTCCAGATCATGCACCGAAACTGTGATTTTATTCTGTTCCGACGCTTCTCCCAGACGTTCTCTGATCTTACCTGCTGTCTCCAGTGCCCGCGCATAAGATTTTCCCCTGCGCTGCAGGATCACGAGTCCGGCCGCACCGGAAAGTGCACATTGCACAGCAATTGCTGTTGCCGCGCCGCCTGCCCCTGCCAAGACTATTTTTTTACCTTCTGTCGCTATGCCGTGATCCGCGAGATTCAAAACAAATCCTTCACCATCCGTATTGTGTCCCGTCAGAACGCCTCTGTCATTTACAATTGTATTCACTGCCCCGATTATCTCCGAAGACGGGGACAGTTTATACATGTAGCGGACGATCGCTGATGTATGCGGCATTGTAACATTACATCCCGCCAGTCCCAGCGTCCGAATCGCCTCTGCAGCCTCCGCAGTCCGCTCTGCCGGCACATCGAATGCTGTGTATACGCTGTCAATTCCCCTCCGCCGGAAGCTGTAATTATGCATCTCCGGAGACAGAGAATGTCCGACCGGAGTTCCGATCAAAGCATACACCTTTGTATGTCCGGTTATTTTATATTCCATAACGGCAAACTCCTTTTTACAGCGCTCTCCACCGCTCCTTGCGGAAGCCGTTCCGGCTTCTGATCTCTTCTATCTGCTGAATCATCGCAGGAATATCCTCATTGAGATTTCCCTTCAGAAGCATGTAATTTGACGCATGGTTTGCACGGAAAACAGTTCCTTCAGAGTCCACGTTGGATAGAAAGAGTTCCATCTCATCTACTACTTCTTCCGGTGTCAGCAATTCCATCCTTCCTGAGCGGATTTCCTCCACAATCGGAGCCGGTTCCTCCACCATCAGCGTCAGAAATCCGACATAATGCGGCTTCATTGCAGAGATCGCCTTTGCACTGGCGATCGCATGCTCTTTCAGCCGTTCACGGCCTCCAAGTCCGGAGATCAGCGTCACGGAAGCCTGAATACCGGCCTCCTTCAGCTTAATCCCCGCAGAAATAATTTCTTCGGATGTCGCTCCTTTTTTGATTCTGCGGAGCACTTCATCGTCGCCTGACTCGAGACCCATATAGACCATCTCGAGACCGGCCTTTTGCAGTTCACGCAGTTCCTCCGGGGACTTGCGCAGCACATCATGCGGAGCTCCATAGGATGTAATACGCTCCGCGGAAGGAAAGCGTCCGCGCAGCCATCCGAGAATCTCTTTCAGCTGCGGAGTCGGAATCACCAGCGCATCTCCGTCTGCCAGAAAGATCCGCCTGATATTGTCGCCGTATACACTGTAGACTTCCTCGATATCTGCCCGGATTTCATCCATTTTCCGGATCCGGAACTGTTTTTCCTTATACATCGTACAAAATGTGCAGTCATTGTGTGCACATCCGATGGTCACCTGCAGAATAAAACTGCGCGCCTCACTCGGAGGTCTGTAAACCATACCTTCATATCTCATATCAACTCTCCCTTTCCTTATCCACCCACTTTAAATATCATTTACCATCAAGTCCCACTCTTATAACAGTATGCGGTTGATGATTTCCGCTGCCAGCCGGTTTCTGGTTGCATCTGCAGGTTTTGTCCCGGCAGCAGCTGACAGCTCCGGAAAAATAGATCCGCATGTCCCCCGCAGTTTCTGCGGAAAGGCAGCAGCCGGGGTATTGAAATGAATTCCAATTCCGATCACCAGATAGTGAACCATCCCTGTCTCAATTTCGCCGCCGGACTCCGTAAGAATTCCACAGATTTTTTTGCCATTCAGGATCAGATCACCCGTGTTCTGAACGACCGGCATCACACCGCATACTTCATTGATTGCCTGTGCAACAGAAGACGCAGCTTCTTCTGTATAAGGTTTTATCCCCCGCGCATCCGGCCGGATAATAATACTCATATACAATCCGCCCTCCGGCGAAAAAAAGCTGCCGGAAGCCCTGCCGGCGCCGGCTGTCTGCCGTTCCGCTATGACAACCGTTCCATGTGCAGCGCCCTGAAGAGCGAATTCCTTCGCTGTCAGATTGGTAGATGCAATTTCTTCATAGACAAATATCTCCGGTTCTGCAGATACGCCGGATGCCGGCATCCGCAGATACGACCGGATCCCCTGTACAGACAGTATGTCATTTTCAACGGTCAGACAATACCCTTTATTTGTTGCAGCTTCAATCTTATAGCCTTCTTTTCTGAGCGCCCGAACGGCTTTCCAGACAGAATTCCGGGAAATCTGCAATTGTTCTGCTATCTCTTCTCCGGAGATATAGGTTCCGCGGTTCTTCTCCAGAAGCGTAAGCGTCTTCTCCCTGGATGTTTCCTTTTTTGCCATGATTCTACCCATAGATATTCTGAAAACCACAGACTGCAGAACTTTTAAAGATACCTTATTAAATAAAAACCGGCTGTGCGGGAGACTCTGCTTCCCGCGCAGCCGGAAATCTTAATCATTTGTCTGTCACTATTATATGTCTCAAACAGCGCTAAAACAGTATTTTGTCTGCCGGCCAGATATCCCGGCTCTCATTGTACCATATTTAGTGCCGCTCAGCAACTCAGGCCGGAAAGCCAAAAGACCGCGCAAAAGGCCTCTGCTTCCTTCATTTCCCCGATTGAGAAAGAATCCCTGCCTGAACCAGTGCATTTCGCACTGCACGTCCCAGGATAATGGAAACAACCAGTTTTCCCAGATCAAACGGTATAAAAGGGATTACGCCCGCTGCAAGCGCAGCCTTAAATGACATGTCCACCTGATGTGCCAGCCAGACTGTTCCAAAAAGATACAGGACTGCTATGCCGAGTACCATGCCGAAAACCTGCATCGGGATGTTCTGATAGAAACGGTCTATAAAACATCCGGCAATCAGTGCCAGCGGAATATAACCGATCAGATAGCCGCCGGTCGGACCGAGCAGTTTTCCTGCTCCGCCGGAAAAGCCTGAAAATACAGGAAGACCAACCAGACCAATCAACAGATAAAGCAGGCACGCCAGTGTTCCTTTCCACATACCCAGTATATATACACCAAGCAAAATCCCCAGAACGCCGAGCGAAATCGGAACCGGTCCGATCGGTATCGCCAAAGGACCCAGTATACATATAACGGCCGTAATCAGTGCTGTTGTTGTCATTGTTTTAACTTTTGAATTCATTCGTACCTCATCCTTTCGTGATCCGGCCGCATAGCAGCCCTGTCTGATTATCCTATCGCATTTTATGTTTGATTGTCAACCTATAATTATTCTCGGGGTGACAATCGAACGTAAAAAAAAGAGTTGCTATCCCTTCCGGAAAATCTCGTGCTTTCATAAGTGATTCATATATCAAAATATCAAAATCGCATTGTTTACCCGAAAAACACTGTCAGTATGTTATCACACTTTATCTTAAAATACCACACGAAATCTTTCCTGTTTTCAAACAGAAAATGCAAGAATCTTCTAATGGATATTTTCCCCTCCTTCCCATATAATAGATAAGGGCAAGTTTGAGTTTTAAGGAGGAATCATATGTCGCAGCGAACAGACATCCACAAAGTATTAATCATTGGTTCCGGGCCGATTGTCATCGGACAGGCCTGCGAATTCGACTATTCCGGTACACAGGCATGCAAGGCGCTTCGAAGCCTTGGCTATGAAATCGTACTTGTAAATTCAAACCCGGCAACAATTATGACGGATCCGGAGATGGCAGATATCACATATATCGAGCCGCTGAATGTAACCCGTCTGGAACGTATCATTGCAAAGGAGCGTCCGGATGCACTTCTCCCGAACCTGGGCGGACAGTCCGGTCTGAACCTATGCGCGGAGCTTTATAAAGAAGGCATTCTGGATAAATATAATGTAGAGGTCATCGGTGTTCAGGTTGACGCAATTGAGCGCGGCGAGGACCGGATCGAATTCAAGAAGACCATGGATCTTCTCGGTATCGAGATGGCACGCAGTCAGGTTGCCTACAGCGTTGACGAGGCGCTTGAGATCGCCGGTAAACTCGGATATCCGGTTGTCCTGCGTCCTGCCTACACCATGGGCGGCGCCGGCGGCGGTCTTGTCTATAACAAGGAAGAACTTAAGACAGTATGCGCCCGCGGTCTGCAGGCCTCTCTGGTTCATCAGGTACTGGTTGAAGAATCCATCCTCGGCTGGGAAGAGCTTGAACTTGAAGTTGTCCGCGACAAGGACAATAATATGATCACTGTATGCTTCATCGAGAACGTAGATCCGATGGGCGTACACACCGGCGATTCCTACTGCACTGCGCCGATGCTGACAATTTCCGAAGATCTGCAGCAGCGGCTGCAGGAGCAGGCTTATAAAATTGTAGAACACATTGGCGTAATCGGCGGAACAAACGTACAGTTTGCGCATGATCCGGTTTCCGACCGCATCATTGTCATTGAAATCAATCCGCGTACTTCCCGCTCCTCTGCGCTTGCTTCCAAGGCAACCGGTTTCCCGATCGCTCTGGTATCCGCAAAGCTTGCGAGCGGACTGACCCTGAAAGATCTCCCCTGCGGCAAATACGGAACCC
>CAZRNI010000073.1:0-9264 GCA_964601425.1 uncultured Eubacterium sp.
GACCCACGAAGGGCGCTGCGGGATAGACGTGATGAGGCTCAGCAAGTTCACGATTCTCGGGGACTTTATGAACGGCCTTTTGAATGTAAATCAGGTATTCCGACTGCTGCTGCCGGTCAGCCTTATGCTGGCGCTGGTCATCGGTCTGATCGGAAGTATGGTAACAATCCGCAAGCATCTGAAAGTATAAGGACTTAGAAGAAACGGATGAATAAAAAAGAAAAAACAAAGTGGTTCATCTGTGGTGCGGCTGTCGCTTTACTGGCAGCCGCACTGTTTTATTTTGCCTATATGATCATTCCGTTCGGATTGCGTCCGTCTGCACCGGATACTCTGCAGGCATTTAAAAAGACGAAAGAGATCGAACGTGCAATCGACCGATATTACCTCGGGGAGAAAGATGATCAGATCCAGACAGAGATGATGTATACGGGTCTGGTTGCCAGACTTGAGGATCCTTATTCTGTTTATTACACAGAAGAACAGTACCAGTAGCTGAAAAACCAGCGGGCAGGCGAATATACCGGGATCGGCATCTCCATTGTACAACAGGCGGCAGATGATACAATTGTGATTATGGATGTACAGCCGGAGTCGCCGGCAGAGCGTGCAGGTCTGAAGGCGCAGGATGTTCTTGTACGCGTGGCCGGTCAGGATGTATCAGGTATGTCGACCAGCGAAGTGATAAAACTGATACGTGAAAACGACGGAAAAGAAATAGAGGTAACTGTTTCTCGGGCCGGGGAGACAGAACCGGTTACGGTCAATGTGACGCCGGGTGTCGTTGCTTCCGTCACAGTGGCGGGAGAGATGCTGGAAGGAGATACTGGTTTTATCCGGATCAGCCGGTTTGCCGGCGTCACGGCAGAGCAGTACACAAAAGTTTACGAAGATCTGAAGAATCAGGGAATGAAAAAAATGGTTTTGGACCTGCGCGGCAACGGCGGCGGTCTGGTTGAAAGCGCCTGCAGCATTGCAGAAACCATTCTGCCGGCGGGGGTCATCGTATATGAAGAGGACCGAAACGGAAACAGACGGGATCACAATGGAAACGGTACCGGAAACTTTGATCTGCCGCTTGCTGTTCTGGTTGACGGAAATACGGCAAGTGCGGCGGAGATTCTTACAGGCGCCATTCAGGATTACGGAATCGGAACGGTTGTCGGCACACAGACTTACGGAAAAGGAATCGTACAGAATCTGTTCCATTTAAGCGATGGCTCTGTGATCCAGCTGACCGTGACACACTACTATACGCCAGACGGCAATGATATTCACGAGAAGGGGATCACGCCGGATGTCGTGGTGGAGGCCGCTGCTGAGAACGCAGCTGCAGCAGGGGACGCAGATAAAGACAGCGCCGCGGCTGATCCGCAGCTTGCGGCAGCGCTGGAGGTACTTGAAGGATAGTTGTTTATTATAATGTCCGGCAGGCGGATGATTTCTGCACCGGCTCAGTCGAAAAACCGGCTTTTCTTCCGATTCGCCTGTGCATGAAATTCATCCGCCTGACGGGCATATTATAGAAAGAATTAAGATCACGCGTGCAGTGCCTTCTTTAGCTCCATCATCCGGTCACGCAGCTCCGCGGCCATCTCAAAATTAAGCTCCGCGGCAGCAGCCCGCATCTGTTTCTCGACCTGCTTAATAAGTTTTTCAAGCTCTTTGCGGGACATGGATTCCGGATCCTTCTCGAAGCGGGCCTCGGTGCGGGCCACTTCTTTCGAAATTGTGATCAGATCACGGACGCCCTCCTGGATGGTCGTCGGTGTAATGCCGTGTTCCTTGTTATAGGCTTCCTGTACGGCGCGCCTGCGCTCGGTCTCGCTGATCGCGCCTTTCATGGAATCCGTCATGGTATCCGCGTACATGATCACATGGCCTTCCGCATTTCTGGCAGCGCGTCCGATGGTCTGGATCAGGGAAGTTTCTGAACGCAGGAAACCTTCTTTGTCGGCATCGAGAATTGCGACAAGTGTAATTTCGGGAATATCGAGACCCTCACGGAGCAGGTTGATGCCGACAAGTACATCGAAAACATCCAGACGCAGATTCCGGATAATGCCGGTCCGCTCCAGTGCGTCGAGATCTGAGTGCAGGTATTCCACGCGGATGCCTGCTTCTTTCATGTAGTCGGTCAGGTCTTCAGCCATCCGTTTTGTCAGAGTGGTGACCAGCACCTTATTGTGCTTCTCGGTCTCTTTACGGATTTCACCGATCAGGTCATCGATCTGTCCGTCAACCGGGCGAACTTCGACCTTCGGATCCAGCAGTCCGGTCGGACGGATAATCTGCTCTGCGCGGAGCAGTTCATGCTCTGCCTCATAGTCTGCCGGCGTCGCGGATACAAAGAGAAGCTGATTGATCTTACTTTCAAATTCCTGAAACTGCAGCGGCCGGTTGTCCAGTGCCGAGGGCAGACGGAATCCGTAGTCCACCAGCGTGGTTTTACGGGAGCGGTCGCCGCGGTACATGGCGCCAATCTGCGGAACGGTCTTGTGTGACTCATCGATGATCAGAAGGAAGTCTTCTGGGAAGAAATCCATCAGCGTGTAGGGCGGCTGTCCCGGCTCAAGTCCGGACAGATGACGGGAGTAGTTTTCGATGCCGGAGCATACACCTGTCTCCCGAAGCATTTCTATATCAAAATTTGTCCGCTCTTCAATTCGCTGTGCTTCAAGCAGACGGTCATTCTGCTTGAAAAACTGAATCCGCTCTGCCAGGTCCGCTTCAATATCCTTTGTGGCGCGCAGAATCGTTTCTGCCGGCATAACATAGTGAGAGGACGGCGGTATGTGAATGAACTTCAGATCTCTTGTGATTTCGCCGGTCAGCAGATTGATCTCTGAGAGCCGGTCAATTTCGTCGCCGAAAAATTCCACGCGGATGGCGATATCACTTTCATTTGCGGGGACAATCTCAACCGTATCGCCGTGTACCCGGAAAGTGCCGCGGTGGAAATCAATCTCATTGCGCTCATATTGAATATCAATCAGTTCATGAATCAGATCATCGCGGTCTTTCTGCATCCCTTCCCGCAGCGGAATAATCATGTATTCATAGTCCTTCGGACTGCCCAGTCCGTAGATGCAGGATACACTCGAAACCACGATTACATCCCGCCGCTCAATCAGCGCGGATGTAGCGGCAAGACGCAGTTTGTCAATGTCCTCGTTGCGGGACGAGTCCTTAGCAATATACGTATCCGAAGAAGGCACATATGCCTCCGGCTGATAATAATCATAGTAGGAGACAAAATACTCCACAGCATTCTCCGGAAAAAACTCCTTGAATTCACTGTACAGCTGCGCAGCCAGCGTCTTATTATGAGCAATCACCAGCGTCGGCATCTGCAGCTGCTCAATCACATTGGCCATCGTAAACGTCTTGTCGGACCCCGTCGATCCAAGCAGCGTCTCAAACTGGTTGCCCGCACGAAATCCCTCCACAAGCTTTTCGATTGCCTGCGGCTGATCCCCTGTCGGCTTATATTCTGCATGCAATTTAAAATCCGGCATATTATTATCCCTCCTCAGGATTCTTATATAATAAAAGATAAGTATTTATATTTTTGCTGTGGGGAACATCCATTATTAGTATAAATGAATATATACATCATACACGAATCCCCTGCAAACGTTTATGGTATTTATTTACAAATGCGCCCCTCTGGAATATAATATAGTTGTTTAGGATTACTATAACGACCTTTATTGTACAGAGAAAGGATGCAGCATTTGATATGAAAACTTTCGAAGGAAAAGCCATTTTTAAAGGAATTGCAATCGGAAACGTCCTGTTCTACGGAGCAAAAGAAGAAACTGTAACACGTACAAGCATCACGGATGCAGCAGCAGAGGTAAAGCGTTTTGAGGACGCCAAAGAGAAAGCAATTGAAGATCTCAACAAGCTTCATGACGAGGCAGTTGTTAAAGTTGGAGAAGAAAATGCGGCGATCTTCGAAGTACATGCAATGCTACTCGATGACGAAGATTTCAGTGATGCAGTCGTAAATGCCATTGAGACACAGCTGGTCAATGCCGAATATGCGACAGCAGTGGCGGGAGAGAATTTCTCCAAAATGTTCGCTGAGATGGAAGATGATTATTTCCGCGCACGCGCCGCGGATATGAAAGATATTTCCGAGCGTGTTGTCAATGTTCTGCTCGGAAAGTCTGACGCTGCATCATTTGATGAGCCGGTCATTATTGTAGCAGACGACCTTCTGCCGAGCCAGACGGTTCAGCTTGATAAGGATAAAGTCCTGGCGTTTGTGACGGAGAAGGGATCTTCCAACTCACATACCGCAATTCTTGCCCGCACGATGAACATCCCGGCGCTGATCGGCGTTCCGGTGGATGCATCCTGGGATGGAAAGCAGGCGATTGTCGATGCGCATAACGGCATCTTTATTCTGGAGCCGGATGCAGATACACTGAAGGAAAAGGAAGCAATCCGTCTGAAGGATGAAGAAGCAAAGCGTCTTCTGCAGGAATTGAAAGGTAAACCAAACACCTCTCTGGACGGAAAGACAATTAACCTCTATGCAAATATCGGAAGTCTTGGCGATGTGGGATCTGTGCTCTCCAATGACGGCGGCGGCATCGGCCTTTTCCGCAGTGAGTTTATCTATCTGGGACGCGACAGTCTGCCGACGGAGGAGGAGCAGTTCCAGGTTTACCGTCAGGTTGCAGAAACCATGGCAGGCAAAAAGGTTATTATTCGTACGCTTGACATCGGCGCCGATAAACAGGCAGACTATCTGGGTCTGGACAAGGAAGAAAATCCTGCACTCGGATTCCGTGCAATCCGCATCTGCCTGACAGATACATCCATCTTTGAGGCACAGCTGCGTGCGATTTACCGTGCAAGTGCATATGGAACGGTTTCGATCATGTATCCGATGATTACGTCAGTGGAAGAAGTTAAGACCATCAAGGAGATCTCTGCGCGCGTCCGTGAATCGCTGAAGAAAGATGGTATTCCGATGGGTGAAGTTGAAGAAGGCATCATGATTGAGACGCCGGCTGCGGCAGTGATCAGTGATCTGCTTGCAGAGGAGGTTGATTTCTTCAGCATCGGCACCAACGATCTGACCCAGTACACACTGGCGATGGATCGTCAGAATGCAAAGCTGGAGAGCTTCTACAACCCGCATCACGAGGCAATTCTGCGTCTGATTGAGCAGGTGGTTATCAATGGGCACAAACATGACTGCTGGGTTGGCATCTGCGGAGAACTCGGCGCAGATACGGAACTGACGGAGCGGTTCCTTCAGATGGGAATCGATGAACTTTCTGTTTCTCCGTCTATGATTCTTCCGGTCAGAAAACAGATTCGCAGCAGTGTTGCGAAATGTGACTGAAGCAGATAAGATAATCATGTAAACGAGGTAACTGAGGAGGTAGCGAGATGAAGAACATTCTGTTTGTTGCATCGGAATGTGTTCCGTTTCTGAAGACAGGCGGCCTGGCTGACGTAGCAGGATCGCTTCCGAAATCTTTTCAGAAGGAATATTATGATGTCAGAGTCGTAATGCCGAAATATACTGCCATCCCTGAAAAATATAAAGAAAAGATGCAGTATATTACAAATTTCTACATGGATCTGAACTGGCGTCAGCAGTATGTTGGGATTTTTTCACTGGTGCAGGATGGTGTCACCTATTATTTTATTGACAATGAAGAGCATTTTTCAGGAGACAGACCCTATGCAGGCATGCCGTGGGATCTTGAAAAATTTGCATTTTTCAGCAAGGCAGCGCTCTCAATTTTACCGGCTGTCGGATTCCGTCCGGATATCATCCACTGCCACGACTGGCAGACAGGACTCGTTCCGGTCTATTTGCATGAGCGGTTTGCGGCCAGTGAATTTTTCCGCGACATTAAATGTGTCATGACGATTCATAACCTGAAATTCCAGGGGATCTGGGATATGGACAGCATCAAGAGCATTACAGGTCTTTCTGATTACTACTTCACGCCTGACAAGCTGGAGTTCCAGCGCGATGCCAGCTATCTGAAGGGCGGACTGGTATATGCGGATGCGATCACAACGGTCAGCAGAACCTATGCGGAGGAAATCAAGACGCCGTTCTACGGTGAGGGCCTGGACGGACTGATGCGCGCCCGCGCAAATGATCTCCGCGGTATTGTCAACGGAATTGATTACGATGATTATAACCCGGAGACAGATCAGTTCCTCGGTCATCACTACAATGCGCGGACATTCCGCCGCGAAAAGGCAAAGAACAAAACCGATCTGCAGAAGCAGCTGGGACTTGAAGTGGATCCGAAAAAAATGATGATCGGCATCGTTTCACGTCTGACCGATCAGAAGGGATTTGACCTGATCGCGTATATGATGGATGAGATGTGTCAGGATGAACTTCAGATTGTCGTTCTCGGAACCGGCGATGCAAAGCATGAGAATATGTTCCGCCACTTCGCATGGAAATACGATAAGAAAGTATCGGCGAATATTTATTATTCCGAGGAACTTTCACACAGAATCTACGGATCCTGTGATGCGTTCCTGATGCCGTCGCTCTTTGAGCCCTGCGGCCTGTCGCAGCTGATGAGTCTGCGCTACGGCACGCTTCCGATTGTCAGGGAGACCGGCGGATTAAAGGATACGGTCGAACCGTACAATGAGTATGAGGGAACCGGAACGGGATTCTCTTTTGCAAATTATAATGCACATGAGATGCTCGGAAGCATCCGGTATGCTGAGCGTATCTATTATGATAAAAAGCGCGAGTGGAATAAAATGGTAGACCGCGCAATGGCGCAGGATTTCTCCTGGAAGACATCCGCGCTCCAGTATCAGGAGCTGTATGACTGGCTGCTGGGGTACTGAGTAAAAGATTATATATGGGTGTGACATGCGTCTTTCTGCTCAGGCAGAATTCGCAGGATAGACACATGTCACACCCTTGCGCAAATGGTTGCGCAATACGATAGGGGCTGTCGCACTAAGCACACCAATGTGCATAATGCGACAGCTCCATTTTTTATGAAATCCGGACAGGCGCTTGACATAATTCAAATAAACGAATATTATATACATAATATTATAAAAGAAATATTGACATGCGCTGTAAAATGTAATAAGATAGCAAATATCGAACAAATGTTCGCGGGAGGAAGAGCGAAATGACATCTATAAAAAATGAAACAGCAAAGGCAGACGGAAAGCAGCAGGCACTTGAGGCGGCACTCGGACAGATTGAACGCGCGTACGGAAAAGGCGCGGTTATGAAACTCGGCGATAGCGGGCAGAATATGAATGTGGAAGTTGTCCCGACCGGTTCCCTCAGTCTCGACATTGCGCTTGGTCTTGGCGGTATTCCGAAAGGACGTATTGTAGAGATTTACGGACCGGAGTCTTCCGGTAAGACGACAGTTGCGCTCCATATGGTCGCGGCCGTGCAGAAGCAGGGCGGTATAGCGGGATTCATTGATGCGGAGCACGCACTGGATCCGGTATATGCTTCTAACATCGGCGTAGATATTGATAACCTTTACATATCCCAGCCGGATAACGGCGAGCAGGCACTCGAGATAACGGAAACGATGGTGCGTTCCGGTGCCATTGATATTATCATCGTGGATTCGGTTGCCGCGCTGGTTCCGAAAGCAGAAATTGACGGTGATATGGGTGATTCACATGTCGGACTGCAGGCACGTATGATGTCACAGGCCTGCCGTAAACTGACGGCGGCGATCAGCAAAACAAACTGTATCGTTGTATTCATTAACCAGCTGCGTGAGAAAGTCGGCGTCATGTTTGGAAATCCGGAGACGACGACCGGCGGCCGTGCACTGAAGTTTTATTCATCGATCCGGCTGGATGTCAGAAGAATCGAGACACTCAAGAAGAGCGGTGAAATGATCGGAAACAGAACCCGTGTCAAAGTGGTTAAGAACAAAGTTGCGCCGCCGTTCCGTGAAGCGGAGTTTGATATCATGTTCGGGCGCGGTATTTCCCGTTCCGGTGATATTCTTGATCTGGCAGCGGATAAAAATATTATTGTCAAGAGCGGTGCGTGGTATTCCTATGAAGGAGAAAAAATCGGTCAGGGACGTGAGAATGCCAAGATCTATCTGGAGGAAAACGCCGACTTTATGCAGATGATTGAACGTAAGGTACGCGACGCTTACGGACTGCAGGGAGCATCTGAAACGCAGGAGACAGAATCTGCGGATGCAGATGAGTAAACCGGCACACAGCGCCGCAGTCCGCAAGGCAATGAATCTGCTTCTGCACCGGGACAGGACGGAACGTGAGCTGAGAAGCCTTCTGGAGGCAGGCGGCTTCTCAGACGAAGAGCTAGATGAAGCGATCGAATATACTGCTTCCTTTGGCTATGTAAATGACAGGCGGTACGCAGAGAATTATGCGGTCTCTTTTACAGGTAAAAAAAGCCGCAGGATGATTGCCGCAGATTTGAGACAGCGCGGTGTTGATGAGATATGGATTGAAGAGGCAGTTGCAGCCTTGCCGGAAGATGAATCAGAACAAATCATAAATCTGCTGTACAAGCGGGCGGGTGAACCGCATGCGCTGGATCAGGCAGAAAAGCGACGTTTACAGGGATATCTGGCGCGCAGAGGATTTTCAACAGGGGAAATTATCCGGGCAATGCAATCCTACGAAAAAAAGTAATTGACAAGAGATTTTTATTATTATATACTAGTCCTTGCGTCAGGCGCGGATGCGCAATCAGCAAAACGTCCCGCCGAAACCGGGGTGTGGCTCAGTTTGGCTAGAGCGCCTGGTTTGGGACCAGGAGGCCGCAGGTTCGAATCCTGTCACCCCGATTAGCTGAAGGGCTTATAACAAGCCGGACTGTGCAGGTGTAGTTCAGTGGTAGAACACCAGCCTTCCAAGCTGGATATGTGGGTTCGATTCCCATCACCTGCTTCTGTGTTTGTAGCTCAGCTGGATAGAGCAACGGCCTTCTAAGCCGTGGGTCGGGGGTTCGAGTCCCTCCAAGCACGTTGGGAGAGATTCCCTTTCATATGATGGTGGATATGGCGTAGCTGGTTAACGCGCCAGATTGTGGCTCTGGAGATCAAGGGTTCGAATCCCTTTATCCACCCTGCCGTATGGCGACTTATTGGGCCATCGCCAAGCGGTAAGGCACAGCACTTTGACTGCTGCATGCGTCGGTTCGAATCCGGCTGGCCCAGTTCAGTAAAATGGAGCATTAGCTCAGGTGGTAGAGCACTTGACTTTTAATCAAGTTGTCCGGGGTTCGAG
>CAZRNI010000074.1:0-9227 GCA_964601425.1 uncultured Eubacterium sp.
CTTTTCCGGTCTCCATGATATCGACTGCGACATTGCTGCAGTGGTCTGCGAGTCGCTCGTAATCTGTCAGCAGATCATTAAAAACAAAGCCTGTTTCCAGTGTGCACTCGCCTGTGCTGACGCGTGAAATGTGGCGTGCCTTCAGCTCGTCACAGAGGAAATCTATCACTTCTTCCAGCGGATCAACTTTCTTTGCTTCCTGAATATCATTCTCAATAAAAGCTTTCATCGTGACACGCGTGATTTCATTCACAGCATCTTCCAGTATACAGAGCTCATTCTGAGCTTTTTCAGTAAACTGAATCTTCTTGCCCTCGATCTCTTCGACTGACTCACCGATATTTCTCGCATGGTCTGAAATCCTCTCAAAATCCGAGAGTACACGCAGATATTTACTGACTTCAACAGACTGGCGGCGGGTCAGGCCTTTCGCCGTTACTTTTGCGAGGTAGGTACCAAGTTTGTCCTCGTACCGGTCAAGAAGTCCCTCCAGATCAAATACTTTCTGAACCTCTTCCTTGCTGTATTCTCTCCGGACTGCCACTGCATCCTGAACGCTCTCTTCCGCCTTGGCAGCCATGGACTCAATTACCATCCGGCTCTGCAGGATGGAAAGTGACGGATGAGCCAGAAAACGATCCTCCAGACGGTCCATATCCGCCTGCTCTGCAAGGGTCTCCGGCGCATCCGGGAAGATCCGGCAGACAATTTTCTCCATCAGGCCTATGCACGGCGCCAGGAATATGACACAGGCCAGACGGAACAATGTATTCACCAGCGCGATGGTGACCATGTTCATGACAGAATCCATAAACCCAAAATGTGCAAACGCATTCACCGTGTAAAACAGGACGCCGCAGATCACCGCGCCAAGCAGATCAATGATCAGATAGACGAAAGCCGTCCGCTTACCGTTGACGCTCGCACCCAGAGCACTGAGCATAACCGGTACCGATGCACCGATTCCGATTCCCATGATAATCGGAAACGCCTCGCTGAATGTGATCGCACCTGACATGGACAGGGCCTGCAGGATACCGATTGCCGCACTCGCACTCTGCAGCACAGCAGTAACACCGATACCGACCAGAACGCCGAGCAGCGGATTGGAAAAGCTTGTCAGCATTTTCAAAAATGCCGCATTCTCCTTCAGTCCGGAAAGGGATCCGGACATCATGCTCATACCGTACATCAGGACAGCAAAGCCAAGCATAATGCCGCCGATATTTTTGGTCGCTGACCGCTTTGCCATCATCCAGATGATAATACCGATGAAAGCAACAATGCCGGTAAGCATTTCTGTACTGAACAGCGATGCAATGCTTGCGCCGCTGCCGCTGAGACTGTTCAGACAGAGGATCCATCCGGTAATACTCGTTCCCAGAATTGCACCCAGAATGATCCCGATGGCCTGCTTAACCTTCATCATGCCGGAGTTAACAAAACCGACTACCATGACCGAAGTTGCCGATGAAGACTGGATGACTGCTGTAACACCTGTTCCGAGCAGGATTCCCTTTATAGCATTTCCGGTCAGTTTTTTCAGAGAATCTCCCATAAGAGACATTCCAAACAGGAACATCGCAATTCCGCCAAACAATGATACGATATCAACTATTTCCATCTCTCTCCCTTTTCAAAAACCTTTCCCTAATATGTGCCTCTTCATACTGCATCTGTATATATCCCGTGAAAAGTCCCGGTTTGTAAAAAAAGAGACTCTTCCCGTAATACAACCGGTAAAAGTCTCGCTGTTTCAGACATACTCCGGGGTGTAAACCCGTACTGACGAAATATGTCACGCATTTTTATTCATAACTGCGTAAGCTACTCCCTGATAACCTATAAAAAGCGTATCATGATAATCTTGCTGTCGTCAAGACTTATCTGACAACTCGCAGATATTTACACATTTCAACCAAAAAAGCCCCTGTGAACCGCAGTTCACAGGGATTTTTGACGAAACATTATTTCTGATAAGATTCAGGCTGTTCAGGCACCCTTTACCATCTCGGCAAGTTTTGCGAAACCTTCCTTATCATTGACAGCCATATCAGCGAGAACCTTGCGGTCAAGCTCGATACCTGCCTTCTTCAGTCCATCCATGAATACACTGTAGGAAAGACCGTTCAGTCTTGCAGCTGCGTTGATACGGGTGATCCACAGAGCCCGGAACTGACGCTACCGCTCCTTGCGGCATGCATATGCAGATGCCTGCGCGCGCATAACAGACTGTTTCGCATATCTGTACTGTTTGCTTCTTGCACCTCTGTAACCTTTTGCTGCTTTTAATACTTTATTGTGTTTTTTCTTGGCGTTCAGACCGCCCTTAATTCTTGCCATTTCTTAATCCTCCTGTATTTTTCGTCCACACGCCTTCTCATCAGAGATACGGCATGATCTTCTTCATTACCTTTGCGTTTGTCTCGTCAACAACTGCTGCCTTACGAAGATTTCTCTTACGCTTGGTGGATTTCTTGGTTAAGATATGGCTCTTATAAGCTTTATGTCTGACCAGTTTCCCGGTTCCTGTCTGTTTAAAGCGCTTTGCTGCTGCTCTTTTTGTTTTTACCTTTGGCATTTGTAGATTCCTCCTTGTTATTTTTTCTTCTTCTCAGCCAAGACCATCGTCAGGCTTCTTCCCTCAACCTTCGGAGCCTTTTCGACTGCTGAGATATCAGAAAGCTGCTCGGCAAACTGATCCATGATGACTCTGCCGTTGGCCATATGAGCCATCTCCCTGCCGCGGAAGCGCAGTGTAACCTTGACTTTATTGCCCTTTGCAAGGAACTTTCTGGCTGCACCAACCTTGGTGTTGAGATCATTGGTATCAATGTTCGGAGACAGGCGCACTTCTTTGATGTCAACAGTTTTCTGCTTCTTGCGCGCTTCTTTTTCCTTGCGGGACTGCTCATAGCGGAATTTACCATAATCGATAATCCGGCAGACCGGCGGTTTTGCGCGCGGCGCAATCTTCACCAGATCCAGCCCTGCTTCCTGCGCCTTAGCAAGTGCCTCTGCGATCGGAACGATACCGATCTGCTCACCTTCCGGGCCAACCAGACGTACTTCCCTGTCGCGTATCTGTTCGTTAATCATCAAATTGTTACTGCTAATGGCTCTTTACCTCCTGAACAATTTACATCCGCAACTTTGTCTGCTTCCGAATATGCGCCGACACTCACTGTGTCCGTAACACTGTCTGCAACCGGCTCACTGCTATAAACAAAAAGCGGATTGTCAGAGACAATCCGCCAAAAATACACGACACACAAACCGGACGATACCGCTCCTGTGATGTTCTGTATTAACCCGGGTCACATGTAGGTGCAGTCATTTACTCTGCATCTGCATGGCTTTGACCGGCCATGTGTGACGGAAGAAATTCTCTCCGCCGCGCACAAATCCTGTCAGCAGGATATTATTACCGTGCGCATAATATATGTGCCGAGGTGAGAGCGGACTGCTCTGCTTCTTTTACAACATTAGATAATCTATCATATTCCTCCCCTGATGTCAAGGAAGAATTATGATTATGCCTGCTCCGGCAGACGCTTTTCTGCAATTTCTTCTTTGATCGCCGCAATAAACTCTGCTGTCGGAACAGCGCCCTGGTCGCCGCCCAGACGGGTGCGGACTGCGACAGTTCCGTTTTCCTGCTCCTTGCCGCCGACAACCAGCATGTACGGGATCTTCAGGCTCTGCGCCTCACGGATCTTGTAGCCCAGCTTCTCACTGCGCTCGTCCAGCTCTGCGCGAAGGCCCGCATCCAGCAGCTGTTTCTGAACTTCCGAAGCATAGTCCAGGAACTTCTCGGAAAGCGGCAGGACTTTCACCTGTACCGGTGCCAGCCAGGTCGGGAACGCACCTGCAAAATGCTCTGTCAGAATACCGATGAACCGCTCGACAGAACCGAATACGACGCGGTGAATCATGATCGGCTGATGCTTCTCGCCGTCTGCACCCGTGTACTCCAGTCCAAAGCGCTGCGGCAGCTGGAAATCCAGCTGGATGGTACCGCACTGCCAGGTTCTTCCGAGGCAGTCGGTCAGATGGAAGTCAATCTTCGGTCCGTAGAATGCGCCGTCGCCCTCATTTACGACAGAGTCCTTGCCGAGAGACTCCAGCGCGTCGCGCAGGGACTCTGTTGCGATCTCCCAGTCCTCATCACTTCCCATGGAATCATCCGGACGTGTGGACAATTCTACGTGATATTTAAATCCGAAAAGATTGTACATGCCGTCGATAATATTTACAATGCGGACGATCTCATCACGGATCTGATCCCGTGCCAGGAACATATGTCCGTCATCCTGTGTAAAGCAGCGGACACGCATCAGACCGTGGAGCTGTCCGGATTTTTCATGCCGGTGCACCAGTCCGCACTCTGCATAGCGAAGCGGCAGATCACGGTAGGAGTGCGGCTCGTTCTGATAAACGAGGATACTGCCCGGACAGTTCATCGGCTTGATGGCATAATCTTCCTCGTCGATCTCTGTCGTATACATGTTGTCTTTGTAGTGATCCCAGTGTCCGGAAGTCTCCCACAGAGAGCGGTTCAGAATGACCGGTGTGGAAATCTCATCGTAGCCGTTTGCCATATGGATCTCGCGCCAGTACTCCATCAGCGTATTGCGAAGGATCATGCCCTTGGGCAGGAAGAACGGGAATCCCGGGCCGGCTTCATGCATCATGAAAAGACCAAGCTCGCGGCCGATCTTTCTGTGATCGCGCTTTTTCGCTTCTTCGATCATGGTCAGGTATTCTTCCAGCTCTGCCTTCTTCGGGAATGCAGTTCCGTATACACGGGTGAGCATCTTATTGTGCTCATCGCCGCGCCAGTAAGCGCCTGCGATGCTGGTCAGCTTAAATGCTTTGACCGGCTTTGTGCTCATCAGATGCGGTCCGGCACACAGATCCGTAAATTCACCCTGCTCGTAGAAGCTGATCTCTGCATCCTCCGGCAGATCCTCAATCAGTTCAACTTTGTACGGTTCTTCACGCTCCTGCATGAATTTGACTGCTTCATTGCGCGGCAGTGTGAAGCGCTTCAGCGGAAGTGCTTCTTTGACGATCTTCTTCATCTCCGCCTCAATCTTCTCGAGATCTTCAGCTGTCAGACCGCCTTCGATATCAATGTCGTAGTAAAAACCATCTGCGATAGACGGTCCGATTGCAAGCTTCGCCTGCGGGTACAGGCGCTTGATTGCCTGCGCCATAATATGGGAAGTCGTGTGACGGTAAGCCGCCAGTCCTTCCGGATCATTGATTGTATAAATATTCAGATCGCTGTCTTCACTGATTTCCGTGCGAAGATCAACCGTCTCGCCGTTTACTTCTGCAGCACCTGCCATACGCGCGAGGCCTTCGCTCAGATCTTTTGCAATATCGAGAACCGACATTGATCCCTCATACTCTTTTTTTGTTCCGTCTTTCAGTGTGATAATCATGGTATTTCTCCGTTATTTTACATGTATATTTATTTCTGCCTGCTTTTCTTTTACTTAGGCGCAATTATAGCACCATCTAATTCTAAATGAAAGAGAAAACATATTCAACTGTTATAAACTGTTATAAATGACTTAATTCTTCCCGCCGTCCGATATGCCGTCCCAGAATCTCCGTGCGGCTGCAGAAATCTGCTGCAATGTTGTCTTTTGCATATCCGACCACTCCCGCGGATAGTACGGAAAATAATCACGGCTCCAGAAACGGTCGTCCAATAAAAGGATTAACCCTGTATCCTCCGGCGTGCGGATCACACGGCCTGCAGCCTGCAGCACCTTGTTTAATCCCGGAAAACGGTAGGCATAAGCAAAGCCGTCTTTTCCGATTCTGTCATAATAGCGGCGCAGCAGTTCTTTTTCACCTGCAACCTGCGGCAGACCGGTTCCTACGACAATCGCACCGATCAGCTGCTCACCGGCAAGATCAATGCCCTCTGCAAAAATCCCGCCCATAACACAGAATCCGATACGTGTTTTCCTTCCGGCATCGCCTTCTCCGCCGTCTGCTTCTTTTCTGAATTCTGCGAGAAATGTATCCCTGTCCGCCTCTGTCATGCCGGGTTTCTGGGCGAGAATGAGGGGCTCTTCTTCTGTTTCGGCTGCTGCAAACCATGCATCTTCGCTTCCGGCAGCTGATGAAGCTATGTTTTTGTCCGCCCCGGCTTCTGCCATACGGGCATCCTCCCCGGCTTTCATCCCGGCTTCTGCCATCCAGGCGTCCAGAACATCCTCCAGCATCCGGTAAGAGGGAAAATACACCATGTAGTTGCCCGGCCGGTTCCCGGTTGTCTGCCGGATATATTCTGCTATCTTTTGATACAATTCCGGACCCCTTGCCCGGTATCGCGTACTAATATCCGTACCGACTGCGAGAAGACGACGTCCCGGATCAAAGGGAGAGGGAATTACCACTCTGTAGCTGTCCGTCTTTTCCGTCAGCAGACCTTCATAATACTGCATCGGCAGCAGCGTTGCAGAGAAAAATACGGCTGCAGCAGTCCGGTCCAGCACAGCCTGCAGATTTCGGGAAGGATCCACACAGAACAGCTTCAGTGTGAAGACATCTTTCCTGTCTTCTGCATAAATCATGTATTTTTCATCCAGAAGATCATAGGTGCGAAGAAATGCATTGATTTCGAAATAGAATGAAAGAAGTTCTTCCTCCACGCCTGCCGCCAGTTTGTCCGCCCGGGACGGCCGCTCTTTCAGCCACTCCTCCAGGATGCCGGCAAGTGTCATCAGTGGAGCCGCCAGATCCTGTATCTCTCTTAACTCGGAAATACGACTTCCGTAAGCTTCAACCGCAGCTGTATCTTCCCGGCATTCTTTCCGATAATTTAATAAAACACGATTACATCTCGCCAGCGCTTTATCCAGCGCCTGCAGATGCCCGGTTTCTTTTCCGGCAGTTCCCGGTCCGCTTTGCCCGTCTGTATCTTCCGGAAAGATGTCTCCCGGAAAGCCGATCTGACCTTCAACCTGTTTTTCCGGCATTGTCTTCTCTGTCTTCAGCAGTTTTCGCATCTGCAGGAACTTCTCCTTCTGCAGTTCAGCAGAAAACATCTCCCGGCCGCGGTCCGCCAGGTTGTGCGCTTCGTCAATCAGCAGAATGGTCTTCCCCTTTCCTGCTGTCTCGCCAAAAAACCGTGCCAGCCGGGCCGCGGGATCAAATACATAGTTATAATCACAAATCACCGCATCCGCAAAATTTGCCAGCTCCAGCTGTAATTCATAAGGACATACCCTGTACCGCTCGCTCCATGCAAGCACTGACGTGCGGGAATAATCAGTTTCTTCTGTTAAACAGGCGTAGAGGGCGTCATTGATTCTGTCAAAATGCCCTTTTGCACGCGGACAACGCTCCGGATCACATACCATTTCCTCACAGACGCACAGCTTTTCCTTTGCCGTCAGAGTGACATTTTTACACAAAAGACCGCTTTCCTGCAGGATCCGGAATGCTTCTTCCGCCACAGTACGTGCAATGGTCTTTGCTGTCAGATAGAAAATCCGTTCTCCATATCCTTCCAGCAGCGCGCGTACAGCCGGAAAGACTGCGGACATGGTCTTTCCGACACCGGTTGGTGCCTGCACAAACAGCTGTTTTCCTTCCCGGATTGTGTGATAAACAGCTGCGACCATATCCCGCTGCCCCTGCCGGTATACAAACGGAAACATCAGTTCTTTGATCGATTCGTTCCGCCGCTCTCCCCATTCGATCTGGAACACAGCCCACTTCCTGTATGCCTGACACAGGCCGTCAAACCATTCTGCCAGATCAGCCGCGCTGTGCGATGACGTAAACGAGCGGATCTCCTCTGTCTCCAGACTGCAATAGGTCATCCGGACCCGGATCTTCTCCAGTTTTTCTTGTTTCGCATAAATGCAGGCATAACATTTTGCCTGTGCCAGATGGACCGGCACAGGCGATTCAAGCTTGCTGACATCCGCATAGATGCCTTTGATTTCTTCAATCACGGAACCTTTTGTATCCGTGTCAATTCCGTCTGCGCGGCCTTCGACTATCAAATCAAATGTCTCAAAATCCACACGTTCCTTCAGTGCAACTTCAGCGCGGTAGCCGCCGCCCCTTCTGCCCTGAATCTTCCTGTGAATCCGGCTGCCCGCCAGCATCGCTTCCTGATCCGGCATTCTGCCTGTGCCGGCGGTCAGATCACCGCTGCGCAGAACAAACTCCACAAGATTCCGCACGGAAATCCGGATGGTTTTCTTCTCTTCCTGCATTTTCGTCTTGTTTTGGAGACAGGGACGGTGGTCTGTCACTTCACGCACTATCTCTCATAACGGGATGACATTTCCAAAGCAGCGTATTTCTCCTGCGCTGCGTGGAAATTGCCTCCCGGTATTTTTCGGGAGACCGGGAACCGTCCCCTGTCTCTTCCGGTTTATAATTTTGTAACTGCAACAATTGCATCGTCCAGATGTTCACTGAGTACGCCTGCGTATGCACCTTCATCCGCTGCCTTTGCGACTTCAGCATCCATCGGAATCTTTCCGAGCACTGTCGTGCCGAGTTCCTTTGCAATTTCATCGATGTGGCTCTCACCGAACACACTGATCTTTCTGCCGCAGTCCGGGCAGACCAGATAGCTGTAGTTCTCGATAATTCCAAGAACCGGAATATCCATCATCTGCGCCATCTTAAATGCCTTAGTGACAATCATGCGCACCAGATCCTGCGGAGAAGTAACAATCAAAACGCCCTCGATCGGCAGTGACTGATAAACCGTCAGCGGCACATCACCGGTGCCCGGAGGCATATCAATCAGCAGATAATCCAATGTGCCCCAGATAACATCTGTCCAGAACTGCTTGACGACGCCGGCAATTACCGGTCCGCGCCAGACAACCGGATCCTCTTCATTTTCCAGTACCAGATTGGTCGACATGATCTCGATCCCGTTTCCGGAGATTGCCGGATAAATACCGTTTGTATCAGACATGGCATGTTCATGGATATCATACATTTTCGGTATCGAAGGTCCGGTAATATCCGCATCCAGAATACCGACACGATATCCCTGTGCAGCCAGCGCATTTGCCAGTGAAGCCGTTACCATCGATTTGCCGACGCCGCCCTTGCCGCTGACAACGCCGATCACGTGGTCAATATTGGAAATCCATTCATCTCTGCTTTAAATTCTTCGTTTGGCATTGTTTGTTCTCCTCGCATATCTAAATGTTCTAAAGGGGGCTTTT
>CAZRNI010000075.1:0-9196 GCA_964601425.1 uncultured Eubacterium sp.
TCTTTCGTCATCAAAATAACGTAGATGATAATTGAATTATACTGACGACACCATACAATTAACCGTCAAAAATGATATAACACCCCACTTTTAATAATATTATATCTAATTTATTTTAGCAAAACGGCCGAAAAATGCAACCGCTACATCTTGTATAGTTGCGAGTTGGTGGTACCACTTTGTGATGTAAATCATTTTTGGAGAATTCATTTCGGCCGCATCAATATTGCCCCTGACCGGGATATACGTTATGATATGCTCATGGAACGTTCTTATATTGCAATTGATTTAAAATCCTTCTACGCTTCGGTCGAATGCCAGGAGCGCGGACGCGACCCGCTCACGGCCAATCTGGTCGTGGCCGATGTGTCGCGCACGGAAAAGACAATCTGCCTGGCGGTTTCACCCGCGCTGAAGGCGTACGGCATTCCCGGACGGGCGCGGTTGTTTGAGGTCGTACAGCGTGTGAAGGAAATCAACCGGGAACGGCTGCGGCATGCGCCGGGACATGTATTCACCGGAAAATCGGATGACGCGGAAGAACTGGCTGCAGACCCTTCGCTGGAGCTCAGCTACATTGCAGCAGTTCCGCGTATGGCACACTATATGGCGTACAGCAACCGGATTTATGAGATTTACCTGAAATACATCGCGCCCGAGGACATTCACGTCTACTCGATTGACGAGGTCTTTATCGACGCGACCTCCTACCTCGGCAATTATCATATGACCGCGCGCGAGCTGGCGCGCACCATGATTCAGGACGTCCTGCAGGAAACGGTCATCACCGCCAGCGCCGGAATCGGCAACAATTTGTCTCTGGCGAAAATTGCTATGGACATCGGCGCGAAACACGTCAAAGAAGACGCCGACGGCGTCCGGATCGCCGAACTGGATGAAATGCAGTACCGCCGGCAGCTCTGGGATCACCGCCCGCTGACAGATTTCTGGCGGGTCGGCAAGGGTTACGCGCGGAAACTTGAGGCACACGGTCTCTACACCATGGGTGACATCGCCCGCTGTTCCATCGGAAAAGATAATGAAATGCACAACGAAGAACTGCTTTATAAGCTGTTCGGGGTGAATGCAGAGCTTTTGATTGATCACGCCTGGGGCTGGGAGCCCTGCACCATTGACCTGATCAAGCAATATCGCCCGGAAAATAATTCTGTCGGCGCCGGTCAGGTTTTGCAGGAGGCCTATGATTATGAAAAAGCCCTGATCATTGTGCGTGAAATGGCTGACGCGCTGGCGCTGGATCTAGTAGAAAAAAAGCTAGTCACAGACCAGGTAGTCCTGACCATCAATTATGACAGAGAAAGTCTCACGAACCCGGAAATTCGCAAAAAATACAGCGGCCCGGTCACGCGGGACTACTACGGCCGAAGCGTGCCAAAACACGCGCACGGCTCAGAAACGCTCCCGGAGCAGACTTCTTCCGGCGAGCTTATTACAGCTGCGGCTGTAAACATCTATCAGAGGACTGTTCACCCCGACCTGCTAATCCGCCGCGTCAGTATTGCGGTCAACCATGTCGTCCCCGAGACAGACAAAAAGGCTCCCGCAGAATACGAGCAGCTTGACCTTTTCACCGACTATGCCGCGCTGCAGGAAACGCGTAAAGCCAAAACCGAAAAGCGCGAAAAAGAGCGTCAGCTCCAGGAAGCTATGCTCTCCATCCGCAGTCGCTACGGCAGTAATACCATTCACAAGGGGCTGAATCTCCGCGAAGGCGCAACCGGGCTGTCGCGGAATAAACAGATTGGAGGGCATAAGGCATGAGTACCGGAAAATACGATGATATCATCAACTTACCCCACCACGTATCAAAGCGGCATCCGCAGATGCCGCTCCTTAATCGTGCTGCCCAGTTTGCCCCATTCTCCGCGCTGACCGGTTTCCACGAATCTATCGAAGAAACCGCCCGCCTCACGGAAGAGAAAATTGAACAGACAGAAGTTGAAACTGAAAAAATTTACGAATGATCGAGCCCTGCGGATCGTCAAATCTAGCGATGATCCGCAGGGCCTTAACCTGTTTTACTTCATTTTGTTTCGTTCATCTCTGCCCGTCATATACCAGCCTTCTCAGTGATTTCTCCGCTGCCGCTTCGACATCATCAAGCCTGTGCCAGCCATCATGATCAGCATCATGCCGGCGAGGTAGAGTAAGGAAGTGCCGGGGCCACCGGTGTTGGGTAGAGATACACCTGGTTCATTTTGAACTGTAAATATACCATTTGCATACGATACCATTGAAGTATTCATAAATACAACTTGCACTTCCCCGGTTTCCTGATCCCTTTGGACTTCAAAATATGGATCTTCGCTAACCTTTACATAGCCTTTGGGAGGTTGTGTTTCTTCCAGCTTATAATATCCCACTTCAAGATTATCCAATACAATCCGTCCATTCGCATCAACACTACTATCAATAGGATACCCGTCTTTTATTTCATTAGCATGATTCTGATCGCTATATTTCCTTATTTTAAACTCTGCGCCAGAAAGAGGAGTAGATGTTCCCTTTATCACCTTCTGAATCGTAACTGTTGTGCCTGTTGCAAGAATGTTTTTAACCTCTAATGTATCATTAGTATGAACAGAACCTTCCTCCCCAGAGTGATCGCCATAAACGAATAGTTTATTCTCGCCATCCAAAGTGATTTCCGCTGTCATTCCAGAAGGCATTCCGGTTTCTTTAACTGAATCAATATAATACACATACACGTTGCCATAAGGATCTTCTTTTTCAAGCTCACTTACAACCTTTGTCCAGGCACTTCCATCTGGAAGATGTACTGTCAGCCCTTTACCATCATACCAGGTCGTATCTTCCTGCCATGTATACCCTTCTATTATCGGATTTTTTCCATCATTAGAAACTTCATAAACAGATGATCCTCTCAAAGACGCTTTCTTGAAGGAAAGCATATTCGTTCTACTAGGGACTGATACAACTGAAACTGAGGGTACAGGATCAAGCCACTGATTGTAATACGGTGTACTCCCGTAAATCACAATGGTTATATCACGATCTACAGTAATGTTTTGTGTCTTTGTTGAACCTTTTCCAATAGTAACCGAATTTCCCCCATTAATCGAATACGAATAATCACTATTGTTATTCCATCCAGGAACACCAACCTTAAACTCTAGTTGCGTACCTGCAAGATATTCTTCTTCTACCCATGCAAAGTGGCCCTCTTGATTTGTAGTATCATCGGCATATATGAGAACTCGATAATATGTATCATCAGTACCCTGTCGCGTATATGATGTTCCTTCAAAAGGAACTGCTGCACCTGCAACACCTAGTGTAATGGTCTGCTCTTCGGTTAAGTTAGTAGCATCGTAGCCGTCCTGAGCAGAAGCAGTCTTTGTTACTGTATACTCTCCGAACGATAAATTGGATATAGTAATTGGGTCTCCTGCCCATTCAAAAGTCTTATTGTAGTTATCTGGTCCGACAACATGATACGTTGCACTATAAGTTCTATCTCCACTCAGTCCGCTATAGGAATCAGTGATAGTCAGATCACCACTGGTGGGCTCCAAAGGCGTAATACTTCCTTCTTTGACCAATTTATAACGCTTAAGTACAACATCTACCGAAGCACCGTCTGGGGCAGTTCCATTCTCCCATTCCTTCTTAACCTTTACTTCTGTCTTTTCCGGTTCATAGATGTTGTATACGAAGAACTCGAGAAAGCCATTGCGAATCTCTTCATCCTTACCAGTTTCTTGATTATACCAAGTTGTATTTCCATGAATATCATTATAATTGCCTAGCACCTCAGGAATACTATTAAAGAGCGTATCGTTTGCTTTTACATATGTATCACTTACATGCATGTGACCATCATAATCTCTCGTATCTCTCCATGGGTTTTCTGTTTCTCTTCGTGTCCCTGCATAGTGCCATGTTTCTCCGTTACTATCTAAAATATCATCGGGGATTGAATCCTGATTTTCTCTAATATAAAACATACCAGGCGTCACAGCATAATCGTACACAAGGCCCATACCATCAGGACCAACTTTTACATCCTTCGAATGTAAATGATCATATCCATCATAATTCGCATGAGTTGTATATGTGTCAATATCCAGACCGACTACACTATTCGGATTACCATCAGCATCTTGATATAAATCAAACGAATTGACAATATGCTCCGATTCTGCCGGTTTGATACGCTGCCCATTTTCATCAACAATCAGTTTCGTTATTTCAACAGCAACAATCTTAGAACCTGCTTCTTCGGCATCGCCACCAAGTTCAAAATCCATACCGATTAGCGTATTAGGAATACCGCCATTTTCCCATATATCATGTGTCCCCGGTCCCATAACACTGTCTTTTGTTGCCGGACAAGCGTTGTCTTCATCCCAAAAGCTAAAGCTTGCTCCCATGTTTACATCTAACGTCACTGACATCGGTTTATATTCACCATTGGGAAGCTTTTCATATAATAACCCATAGCCATTTTTCTTTTCTTCAAGAGGAAACTCTAGTTCTTTAATTGCCGACACGTTATAAGTTATTCTATTGTTATACCTTTCATTTTTAATGCGGTTACTATTTTGATTTTCATTCCATCCCGGCTGAACAGTTGTTGTAGAAACCTTAAAATCACCTTCTATACGAACCTGAACCGTACTGTATGCGTTTTGAGCATTCGATGAATACCCTTTTATAACAAACGCATCGTTAATTTCATTTCCGTTTACATCATACGCCTTTATTGTCGCATGTTTCATATCCTCTGCAGTAATATTTACATCGTTTTTTTCCAATTCCAATGACACATTAGTATTAACAACATACTCATGCATCTGACCCTCCTGCCCCCTCTAGTAATCAGTTCCATATGCTAGATGAACTGTTATTTCGGATTTACCTGAAATCGAAATGTCAATGTGATTTACAGTGTGATTAGTTATTGCAGTGTTGGGTACTGAATCAGCAGACGCAAAGACAATTTTCACCCCCTGATCAGCCGGTAGTTTACCCTTAAGATGTATAGGTGTACCATTTTCGTCAAGTTCAACACCCATATGATTGTTTTCAGTATATGGGTTTTTAAACAGCCAATCATCATATGAGACTACAGATGTCTGTGACTCCATATTAGTCCGGTTTTGAACTGTTACAGGATGTACCCATTCTTGCGTTTCCTCATTATACCAAACTGTATGTATATCCCATGTTTGATTCCAAGTATCACTCCACACCTTTAAGTCAATATTATCTTTTGTTTCTTCTGTTATCCCCGTCGGAGAGCTTGCATCTATATAACGACGATAGTAATCTGATGCAGTCTGCTGCCATGTAAAGCCTGTTGCTTCAGTATTGAAATAAATATTTCTATTTTCATTACTATCTTTCTGTCCAAGTGTCCAGAGCATTGGATTATCGACATTAACTGTTCCATCATTCACATTATAATCAACCTTAGTGAGTGAGCCATCATTATTCACAATATAGTAGTTGTCTGAATCATTAGGATAATTCACCAAAACCATATATTGACCTGCACCTGGACGATGGTGCTCATCACCCGGAGTACTAATGATCGTGCCTGTAACCGAAAAGCTTTCCTGGTGATATAAAAGCACCTTGTTATCATCACTTAAATCAAGATCAGAAATAACCTCTGTACCTTCGGTTGCAAAATGAACAACTTTTAATTCTTTGCCAGGTCCGACTTTTATCGCATCTTTGTACTCAACCTCAACTTGAACCGGCACCTTCGGCTCAATCTTCTCTCCATTCTTATCAATAATCTCTATATCAAAAAATCGTGCAAACGACACGTCATTCGCATTTTCTAAACCAAGTTCTTGGGTGGAACCATCCAAATATTCTTTATATTCATCTGTACCATTTTCTATCTCTCTTACCTTCAGCTCCGCCCCATCCGGAATCTCCGCACTATCATCATATGTCACAGTAATTTCATACGTCTCACCACTTGCACTGATAACAGTCTTACTGATCTGCGCATCTGTCACCTGGATTCGGAAGGTTTCACCCGTTTTCATTGTCACAAGCAAATACTCATCCGTATCAAATGCCTTCATACTGACCAATGCCCAGTCCGGTGCATCGAACACCTTTTCATTCATTTTTTCGATCTGCGCTTCTGTCAGTTCGGCAGAGTACTCCGGCTCAAGATTCCATTTTTGCTTTAATCCGCCTGCTGTAATTCCCTCTGTAATTTGGACGACTTTAACTAACTCCTCATCTGAGAACTTAATATCATCGACATCTGCAAGAAATTCATCCACGTCTGCATCTTCGTCCGGAATTTGAAGAACATTTAAAAGATCACGGAAGCTTACCGTATCTCCGCCGTTAAGGCTGAATTCATACGTTTTTCCGTTTACTTCATATTTGAAATCCACCGTATACACAATCGCATATACAGACAATCCTCCGGCTTCAAACTGCACCGTGCCTGCCTCGAACTGCACTGCCCCGTTTTCGCCATCCTTTGTCTCTATAACTTCTGCGCCAGTGCCGTTTATTTTTTCACTCACAATCTGTGCTGCCTTTGTCACCGGATTTGTCGCTGCCGGTGTCATAACAGTGTCGAGACTGGTTCCCGGGAAATGTACTGCATATACGCCGGCGGCGTCTTCCCCGATTGCGTCGCCTAAATCAACGCTGACGGACAGCGGTGCTGACGGCTGAAGTTCGATTCCGTCTTCGTCATAAATGGTCAGATCGAACAGACCCGGCATTTCTTTTGCCCGGCTGTTTTCATCTTCTGTGTAGTTTTCGACCGCTGCCAGCGCACGGTCGCGATATGCTTCATAGTCCTCGCGTTCCTCAGCGAGAGCCGTCGCGCGAAATTCTGCACGCTCGGGAATCCTGCATTCTTCAGTGCAGGCGATTTTCAAGCTGTAAGGTGCACCTTCTACTTCGACACTGCGCGTAAACGCTGTATATGTTTCTTCAGATGCAGTACCAGCATCTTTTTCAGACGCATCCGTTTCCGCTTTATTCTCTTCAGCCTGATCTGTTTCATCCTTCTCTGCTGCAGCCTTTTCCGCCTCGGCCTTTTCAGCATCTTCATCAGTAATAATCTCAAGATCTTCGATCTGATTTTCCGGGGTCTCCGGATCCATGAAGATCAGATTTGCATCCGGATCCGATTCGTCAGTTATCACATCTGTATCCGAAACACCATTCTCCGCGTCCGAGACATCAGTTTCAACGTCTATATCCGTGCCATTCATTCCAGCGTCTGCGTCTGAGTCATCAATTCCCGCTTCTACATCCGGGCCATCCATCCCAGCATCTGCATCTATTCCCTCTGTCTCTGCATCCGCAGTCTGCTGATCATTTTGCACGAAGCAGCTGTCGTCATGCTGATGCGCGAGCAATTCAAGTTTCCCGCAAATCAGATGATCGGAATCGCCGCAAAGCACTTCATTGCCGTTTTCGTCTGCCTCGAGGGTCACCCAGCCCATTTCGAGCGGACTCTCGCCGTTCGGGCCTTTCTCGAAACAATTAATGTTGTGTGTATGCAGTTCTGATTCGCCGCAGGTCAGAACGTCCTGTTCGGTATAACACGCATCTGTATGGGTGTGCCCTTCTTCCTCTTCCATACCACAGATGAGATTCTTTTCTGTTTTATAACATTCATCAGTGTGTATATGCTCTTCTAATCCGCATATAAGCTGGCGTTCAGCATTCTCCTCGTTCCCATCATCCGATGCGTAGCATGCGTCTGTATGCACATGTTCCTGCTGTCCACACGCCAGCTCGCGTGTTTCTTCGTAGCACGCATCAGTATGCTGATGTCCCGGATTCTCTTCTTTTCCGCATGACAAAACACGCTGTCTGGTATAACAGTCAGCGTTATGTATGTGCTCCGCATGCTCCGGCAGCGTGCAGACCAGCTGCCCGTTCTGATAGCAGTTTTCATCATGTGTGTGAACAATCCAATCTGCTTTTCCACAGCTCAACACTTTTTTTGTCGTATATTGCACACCGTCCGCATCATAAACGGGTACCTCTTTATAACAGGCATCCGTATGTTTGTGCACATTAAAATGACAACCTAATTCTCTCCCGCTCTGTCCTGAGAGATTTAAGCCTGCCATTTTAGATGCGTTATTGCTCTCCAATGTGATCGCCGGCAAAACCAGCGAATATGTCGTGGCAAATACAACGATGACTGCTATAATCGTACGAATTCGTCTGCGCGTCTCAACCGATAACTGGACCCTTTTAAACAGCTCCAGAAACTTCCTCTGATCTTTTCTCATAATTCACGCCTCATACTGTATATTCCGTAGTCAGATCATATTCAAGTCCCGCCTCTGCGACTTGCTTGTTGTCTATCGCCTATAGAGGCGGGGCGTCATCCACTGAGATATATAAAGTCTGTGATATGCTGCTCCACACGCTATTCAGTTTACTAAAAAAGAGAATTCCTCCATCCTAGTACATAAACTATATTATCTATATAATTTTACCACTTTTTGGGAGAGTTTCAAGAGTGATATCAGATTATTTATGTATAAAGCATTGTTATGACAGATTTGTTTTCGGAATTGAATATATTGCTTGAAAATTCAAAAATGTTGATGAAGGCAGTGCTGCTGCGCTCCACCAGCATGAATGCGAATCGCGATCTCTGATCGTGCGCGAGCTGCGCGGCGTGTATTGTACGCACACCATTGCGCAGCTCTGCGATTTCCCCGCTCCAACAGGTGAAAGCTCCAGAATAGGAATCAGTATCGGTATTTACCCTTACCCGATTCTGTAGCTCACAAAACAGAAATCGGACAATACCAGCATTCTCTGTTATATGGGATTATTTCATCACTCATGCACATGATCAGTCCCGGTTGAATATCCATATTAAGTTTCTGAAGGACAGTAAAAATTTTGTCTGCCCTGGCAGGTTCCTTGCTTTTTTTGATTTCAATCGGGTATACCCGATTACCTTCTACCACCAAAAGGTCAATTTCTTTTTTATCAATATCACGATAATAGTACAAATCAACTGTCTTCCCGGCATTATAATAACTTTTGATAATTTCTGTGACCACATAGGTTTCCAGAAATGCACCATCCATTGCACCATTTTCAATCGTTGCCGGATCCGGCCACCGGCACAGGTACGCAGCAAGACCGGTGTCCATAAAATATACCTTTGGTGTTTTTACCAGACGCT
>CAZRNI010000076.1:0-9162 GCA_964601425.1 uncultured Eubacterium sp.
GATCAGCTCATAGCAGGCGATACATGTCAGGATCACGCCTGCGATCGGCAGGATCACCGACTCGGAGATATTCCGGATCATGGCAAAGATGGAGGGGGAGAAGCTCGCAGGGGAGGTTCCCACCTGCCCTGCGACACTCTGCACCTGATCATTCACGGACTGGAAGAGACCCGTCAGGTTGTCCATGGCGGCATCGACCAGGATCTCCTTTAACCACTCCGCAATCTTGTCAAATAGTGCACCCAATGTTCCTCACCCCCTTGCCGTATCCGAAGAGTCCGGAGAGCAAGGGGACGAGGGTAATGCCGATGAGGGCGATACCGCCGCCCGCCATCAGCTGCTTCATTCCCTGCGACTTCGCGCCGGGATTGTCTCCGCCGTAACCTTCCATGAGGTTGATGCCGCCCCAGATCGCAAGGCCTGCGCCGAGGGCAATAACAAGTGTCTGAAGTACGCCTATTGCGCTGTTGAAAAAGTCCATAGATTCCTCCTTTTCTGTGTACGGGGTTCCCCGTATGGCAGGGTTAAAAATGCAGAACCCCCTTCCCGCATGTGCACCTGCGACAAAGGGCAAAGAAATAGCCGGAAGCTTTTTTCCGCCTCCGGCTATGTAACAGATGATTTTTTAATTTTCGAGGATCCTATGGACCGTTTCTTTTTCCTACTGCAACCGTTCGGCGCCTTCCGGCACCCACTTGCGCATCTCTTCACGCAGATTTCTGAATTCACCGTCTGCAAAGAACGTCCCGTCTCCGTTGGCATGGATCACCCTGTGTTCTTTTTGTTCCGGATCTTCCCACAGCTGTACCCCTTCGAGGATCAACAGGCCGTGGTCTTCAACATAGTCTTCAAGCCTGCACTCTATGGCTGCCAGACAGTCTTGGATCAAAGGGGCTTTTACCGTCTCTGATTCTTGTTTTAATAGATGGAATTGCTCAAACTTATCGCATTCTGATCCGTGTACAGTACCGATCCCCACTACTTTTTCAATCAAGTCAAATCCGGGTATATTAAGACAGCATTCCTTTGTTTCCAGGATCGTTTCAAAAGATTCATTCCAGCTGCCGGTGGAGATGGCTATGCGGGGAGTAAAATCCATAACCATCTGCCAGGAAATCGTCATCACATTGTCTTTTCTGCCGTCATTTGTAGAAACAAGCAGGACGGCTCCGGACTCCAAATATGTGAATGCCCTGCGAAGATCACCTTTTCTCATTATGCTTTCCCTTTCCGTTTTATCAAGCGGGACAGTTCATTCCCCAAAACCACAAATGCGGCAAACATCAGCGTATGGAGCAGATATACGATCCATTGCGGAACGTTCGGCATATAGGCAAACTCCGTCAGAAGGAACAGCCTTTCATAGAATCTGCAGATCACAAACGCAGCAATGCCGGCGGCTCCGGCGATATAGAGGATCGGTTTTCTCTTTCCGGTTTTCAAATGCATACCGAAGTGAATGCCTCCAAGCAGGAATATCCATGCCGTGCAGACATAGTGGATCCTTCTTCCCCAGGCCGCGCCGCTAAGATCAAGGAATGAAAAAACATAGCCGGATATCACAAGGCTGCTGACTGCGATCAAGACGATCAGCAGTATTAGCAGGATGTCTGCAGCTGCAATCGCCGTTCTGTTCGCGGAATACCGGCCCTTGAACAGGCGGCGGAACCATTTGCGGTTCAATACCAGATGGAACACGATACAAACGAACAGAATTATTCCGCACCACTCATGCAGCAGGCTTTCCGTCCGGCTGAAAGAAAGCCCGCTTCCGCACAGGAATATGAGCGCTGTGATCATTACATAATGCAGTACTTTTCTCATTCGTACAATCCAAGTCCCTGCAGCCAGGGGATGATCTCCTCGTTTTCTCTGACCAAAAGGCCGTCTTTTACTTCGGCAGCCGGGATCTCATTACGGATATCTTCAATGCTCTGACCGATCCCCGTGCCGCCGCTGGTCGCATAAGGAACGACTGTTTTTCCGGTAAAATCATACGATTCCAGGAATGTGTTGATGATCATGGGCGTGGTCCCCCACCATATCGGATAACCCAGATAGATCACCTCGTAAGAATCGAAATGCTCGATCACGCCTGCGATTTCCGGTCTTGCATTGTCCCTCTGTTCCTGTTTCGCGGGATCCAGGGCGTCGTTGTACCCTTCGGGATAAGGGTTCACCGGTACGATTTCGACGAGATCCCCACCGACAAGGCTGTGCAGATATTCGGAAACACCCCTTGTCGTGCCTGTATGCGAAAAGAACACCACAAGCGTATTACTGTAGGTCTCTTCCGGTTCTTCCGGAAGGACCGTTTCCGTCTCACTTTCCGCAGGTTCTGCTTCGTCAGCCGTATTCTCTGTATCTGATACCTCTTCTTCAGATCCTGTGCCGGCCGCTTCCGCAGGCTCAGTTTCCTCCGGTTCAGCTGTGATTTCCGGGTCCGCATCTTCCTGCTCCCGGGTGACCGCAGCCTCTGTCGTATTCTCCGAAGATGCGGTCTGTGCGGAAGAGTCCGCCCCGCCACAGGCGCAAAGACACAGGATCATACAGACGCAAAGGCACAGGATCACTGACCGTTTATTAAGTGCTTTCTTCTTCATAAAACCGCTTCCTCCGATCCACCTCACATGAGATCCATCTTGTCCCAAAGGATGTTGCCCTTGTTGTCCAGATAATCCTCATCGACATGGACGGCCTCCACCTTGCCGATGAACAGCTCATGTGTTCCGGGCATGCTGCTTTCGATCACGCTGCATTCGATGCTGACCGGACAATCCGTAAGGACCGGTGCATCCACATATTCGGCGTCCTTCCACTGGAGATTCATCTTTTCGAATTTATCTTCATCTCGTCCGGATGCGCTCCCGAGATAGTTGTATTCCTTCTCATAACCCTTTTTCGGAAGATTGATGACAAAGCAGCCGCTTTCCTTAACCATGTGATGGGAAAACCGTGACGGGACGATCCCGACCATCACCATGACAGGGTCCAGGCTCACATTTGCCGCAAAACCGACAACAAGCGCATTGTTTCTTCCGTCTTTATCCCTGCAGGACACGATCGTCTTCGGTACCGGCTGCATGCAGAGTACTGTGTTTTTCGCAAGCTTTTTCATATTATCTGATCTCCTTTTCCAAATCGTTCGTCTCTTGATCCGGCGGGCTGCCCCCGCGCTCCACATATGCCATCATATCGTATTCCCGGCATGTATAAAACGCCGCATCTTAATGTTTTTGATGGCAAATCTTAAGGTACCATGTTATGATTCCCCTATATGACTCCAACCGGAAAGGATACACGCTATGAACAGACTGCTTTCTCTAGCCATCAATAAACTGGGACATGACTGGTCACACCTGAACTGGGAGTTCCGTGATTTTGAGCACGACGGCATTCCGGATAAAATGTCCCAGTGGCAGGGCGATCCAAAAGACGATATCATGATCGTCGTCTTCAAAGGGCAGCACATCAGCGAACCCTTCCACAGGCAGGAGTTCTTTTTCATCGACTATGCTTATCATCTGGACTATAATGCCCTAAGCTCGCGTTTCAACAACCTGATCACGGTCCGCGAAGGCGACTGCTACATCGGCCAGCCCTATAATGGATATGCCTTAAAAGGTGACAGCGACGGTGACGATATCATTATGATCGGCGTCCATATCAAAAAAGAAGCCTTCTTCCGGGAATATCTGCCTGCGCTATCCACGGATCCGGAGATGTTTCGCTTTTTCCTGGATCCCCAGGCAGACAGATTCTCGGATGAGTTTATCCATCTTTCCTTTGAGAAAACATCTCCGGTTCGCTCTCTTCTGGAAATGATGGTAATCGAATATGCCGACCGGAAAGAAGACACACAGCGCATTCTGAAACCCATGGTCCTTGCTTTGTTCATGCACATCGCAAGACGGTATCGACTAGAAAAGCCTCTTGGGAACAACGGAAAAATATCCGAACAGATCGTTCAGTACATCCGCTCCCGCTCAGAGTCCGTGACGCTGAGCGATATCGCGGATCGCTTTTCGTATCACCCGAACTATGTTTCCACCCTGCTCCATCGGGAAACGGGGAAGTCTTTCTCAGAGATCCTTCTGGAAACGAGAATGGGCAGGGCGGTCATTCTGCTGAAAGGAACCACCCTGTCCATTGAAGAGATCGCCGCGATGCTCGGATACACCAACAACAGCAATTTTTATAAAGCATTTCGGTCTTATTACGGAAAAACGCCCCGTGATTATATCACTGGGGATTCTACTAATGTTTAACGCTCCGGTTCTTTATTCTGTTTTCTGTCTGCTTTTGCCTTCGGGCTCTTTGTCTTTGCCGCTTCCTTTTTGCCGGCTGCAAGCTGGTCCTTTACAGATGCTTTTTCCCGTGTTTTCTCCGGCGATGCTTTGTCTCCCGGCGCTTCCGGCTCCGGTTCCGCCTTCTGAGGCCCACCGGAACGGTCGCCCGCAGCCTTCTCCTGCGCCTGCCGATCCGAAGGTGCGGGAGCCCTCTCATCCCTGCCGCGGGTCTTGTAGTACTCGACCATCTCCTTGAGCTCGCGGTTCGGGACCGTGCGCTTCTTCGAATCCCAGATGTTCCGGCCATTTTCATCCTTGCCCGCAAGAAAGGGCCTTGAAACGGTGGTATGGCCGTCTGCCGGGATCTTCGCCCACAGTCCTTTCCCGTACTGGTTCTCATGGACCTGTTTGCTCTCCAGAACGAATTCCTGCCACGGATCATGGTCGGCCGGATCGCTGTTCGGGATCTGGATCCGTACGAACTCCTTGCCGCTTTTGCTCATGAACGGCTCGCTGCAAAGGCCTTTCGCGAACTTGATCGTGATCTCCTCGAAATCCTTCCTGCTGTCAGCCTGCGCTGCCGCAGCTGCTGCCTCGACTGCCGCCGGGTCGATATCCCCGAACGGCGTGCTGAATGATTCTGCCATAGATGCCTCCTTTTGAAACTGAATGTCTGCTGTGCTCCTCCTGTTTTCCGCCTCCTTATCCGGAAATAATCGAGGAGGGGACCTCCTCGATGTCGCGCCCTTCGGCAAATAAGAAAACAAGTTTTCTTGCGTGCCTCAGGGAAACGCGCAAAAGAGCGCCCCGGGTATCTTTTCAGATACGCGAAGCGCTATGTAAGGATCGCCGGACAACTTATTTCTCGGCATTCAGCTTTTCATTCAGTCTTTTGACCCCGGGGCGGACCGCACAGAAATATACGATCAGCCAGACCACAACAAATCCGGCAACGAAGATGACCGTGAAGGTGATCAACCCCTCATTGGGGACCCAGCCGTTCATCCGGTAGAACAGCAGATAGTCAAAATACAGGACAGCCATCTGGATGATCGTTGCAATGGCCAACGGCAGCTGCTCCACCTGATAGACAAAACTGATTCCCGCTGCGATGAACGCCATGATCGTCATGGAAATGATGGCCAGTACCACCTGCGAAACCGTAAGAATCGTCACAACACCGACCTTTCCAAGGATCAGATAGACGACAGCGAGAATCACCGGGCCGCCCCATGCAGCCATCATGCCGCGCTTTAAAAATTCCTTTACATACTTCATAACCCGTACCTCCGTTTCAGATCCGCAAAGCATCTGCGGGACACATAATCTTTAAATCCACGCCTGAACTCGACATCCACGGCACCGGAGATGGAGGTCGTAAACCGCCTGATCCGCTTCCGGTTCGCGATGGAGGATTTGTTTATCCGGATGAACTCCGGCGGCAGCGATTCTTCGATCTCATACAGCCGCCTTTTCAGCAGGTACCGCTTCCCGTCCTCCGCGACCGCATAGACCCTGCCGTCATTTGCTGTGATGCACTCCACATCCGTCAGATCCAGCAGGCGGATCTCATCCTCCTGATAGGCTGCCAGCGCATCGGTGCGTTCATCCCGCAAAACGATCGCTTCGATCTCATCGATCAGATCGGTCCTCTGATGCACGGTCGCCACGATTTCTTCCTCTTTGGTCTTGTCGATAATAACTCGGAATTTCAATAGTCATCACCTCTGTTACAGTGTTCTTGTCCGGACTTGTCTTCTGTGATTTTCAGTATACAGATTTTTCCGGATCTGTGTTGCGATTTGCGGTCATCGGTAGTTTTGGGGAGATGAACGGTATTCTCCGGTCTTAAAACATTTCATTTGCTTTCGTTTAACACGAGCTGCCTGTTTCCCAGTGTCTCTGATGAAAGGCATAAAATAGCCGGGGACTGCTTCGTGTGTCAGCCGCCGGCTATGTACAGGTCTTAATTTCGCTGTATGGTCAAAGTGTTATTCTTTGTTCTTTGAGAACGTTCTGATGAGATAGATCAGATATCCTCCAAGAACTACTACGATAAGAGCCACGTTAAGTGCCATTTCCAGTTTCGGATCCATCATTCCCGGGACTTCAAATGCACTGAGGGCGTTATTCACCGCATGAAACAGGATGCAGGGGATCAGCGACCCGCCGTAGTAGAAGATCAGTACCAGTACAAAACCCACTAAGACAGCAAAGACAATCTGAATGATGGTATCGGCCATGTCCTGTCCGCTCCCGTTAAACAGATTCACGATATGGCCGAGACCAAAGGTCACGGCAGATACAACGATTGCCGCCTTCACGTTGTTCTTCTCCATTGCACGGAAGAGCAGCCCACGGAAAATGACTTCTTCCAGGAACCCGACACAGCACATGCTGATGACAAACAGAAGTGTTCCCGGGAAGCCGAATCCCGGACGTATTCCATTCCATAGCGACGCAGACGCGATGATAATCAGCGGAATATAGAACAGAAACCGCTTTGCGGGGTATTTGCTCTTGCAAAATCCATATTTGACGCCGAGGTCTTTTTTCCGAATCCAGAAGAACAGGGCCAGAGCCATCACAATTTGCAGAACTGCCGTTACGGATTTCGTCACGCCGATACTTTCCGACAGCTGATCCGCCAGACTGGACAGAACAACATACGCGACGATCCACACGATCGCAAAAGTGATCTCGCTTTTTCTGTACAGCTTATTCATGACATCTTGTCCCCTCCAATCCTTCCGCGATCCTGATCAGAGCACAATGAATGCTGTCATAGTCGAAAATCATCGCGTTATTAGCGACCAGACTGGCATATCCGTGCACAAGTGCCGCCAGCGGCTCAAAAAACGAGACCGCTTCCTCCATGTCCAGATTCCCTTCAGCGCTTACAGCCGTAAGCAGCCCGGCTGCTTGCGGAGCCCGGATCAGTTCTTCCAGGCTGAGGCCTGCGAATCGTCCGGATTGAAAAAGAAATCGAAACAAGTGTGGTTCTTCTTCCGCAAACCGGATATACCGAAGTCCTATTTCCAGCAGATCTGCGCCAGCCAGAATATACTCCGTGTGGAATGTGTCCGCTTTCTGATAGGCCAGATCCTTTAGCGCATCCATATTGGGGAACTGATACATAATCGGCTGCGTTGAACAGCCAAGGAAAGACGCAAGATTTCTTGCGGTCAGAGCCTCCTGACCCTGTTCCCGAACCAGTCGGAACGCGCCTTCTATCATGGCTTCTTTTGTCGTTGTCGGTTTCTTTGGCATATGAATCACCTCACGATAATATAACACGTGTTATTATAACGTGAGGCTTCTTACTTGTAAATACCTGCCGCGTACGTTCAGACGGCCTGCGAAGTACAAAAAGCCGAAGGCTGATTCCTGTATCAGTCTCCGGCTAATACCTTGATAAAATCACCCGGCCTTAACGACTGTATACTCCTCGCTGCTTCGCAGCTTAAGCTTCCGGTTCAGGAACTTCTCCATATCGAATGTGTTCCTGTCATCGGCATCTGCTGTGAGATAGTAGTTCGGGTGCTTCGTGAGATCGTATTTGTCCGACAGGAATGGACGCACGCCCCGCAGCTGCAGAATGCATTTGCCGCCGTCCATGACGGTAAGTTCGTCGCGCGTCATAAGCTCCTTACCGGTCTTCTGATAATTCAGGCTGTGGCTGGTTTCCCTTCCCCTGTTCTCACCGGTGTTGTACAGGTCGATCGTCTCTTTACCGAGTGCCTCAGACAATTCCTTCAGCGTGGTCGGCTCCGTACCGCCGAGAAAGATCTTGCTGTCACAGTTACCTGTGATGGTATCGGCATTATCCTTATAGATCGCCTTCAGCTGACTCTGTGTCTGCAGGACCAGGCAGGCCGATATTTCGCGGCTTCGGATCGTTGCGATCAGCTTCTCCAGATTGGGGATCTGGCCGATATTTGCCATCTCATCAATCAGACAGCGGACGTGCACCGGGAGCCTTCCGCCGTATACATGATCTGCCTTTTCGCACAACAGGTTAAACAGCTGGGTATAGACCATTCCTATCAGGAAATTGAATGTCGGATCCATATCAGACATCACAAGGAACAGTGCCGTCTTTCTGTCGCCGATTGTATCCAATGCAAGTTCATCATAGGATGTGAGTTCCCGGAGTTCTTTTATATCAAACGGAGCCAGACGAGCTCCGCAGGAGATCAGGATACTTTTCAGCGTCTTGGCGGCGGCCATTTTGAACTTTTTGTACTGTCTGACGGCAAAGTGCTCGGGATCCTTTTTCTCCAGCTTTTTGAACATGATATCGACGGCATTCTCGTAATCCTCGTCATCTTCACGTGCCTCCATGGAGTTCAGCATTTCCAGAAGGGTATTGAAGTTCTGTTCCTCTTCAGGCGCTTCATAATGGATATAGCCGATCAGTGCAGTATACAGTAAGGTCTCCGCTTTGGTCCAAAACTCATCCCCTGCCTTGCCATCGCCTTTGGTATTGGCAATCAGTGCAGTCACCAGCTTTAAAATATCTTTCTCGCTGTGAATATATGCGAAAGGATTGTAGTGCATGGACTTCTTTAACTCGATGAGATTTAAGAACTTCACAGTATATTTTTGCTTCAGAAGCATATTGGCGCAGGACGCGATCAATTCGGATTTTGGATCAGTCACCACATATGAACTATGCGCCTGAAGGAGATTCGGTTTAATCCAGAACCTTGTCTTGCCGGATCCGGACCCGCCTATGATCAGCACATTTTTGTTCCGTGCATATTTCGGATTCTTTGGCCGACTCTCCAACGTCAGCTGTTCGCTTGCCGTCACGATCAAATTCTTCTGAAAATCCCGATTTATAAATGGCTGGATATACTTCCGTGTTCCC
>CAZRNI010000077.1:0-9069 GCA_964601425.1 uncultured Eubacterium sp.
GAGTTTTCTCTTAGATTTATAAAAAGGTGGACTTTTGAAGTATGATAGCATACCTAAAAAAAGTCCACCTTTTCTTTAATAATTCCGTGGAATCGTCAAAGACAATCCATTAATATTATTTCATAAGTTAACCGAATCACTTAAAGGAGGAAGATTTCATGAAAAAGAGACTTATAGCAGCTGTACTGACAGGCGTTATGGCAGTTTCTATGCTGGCTGGCTGCGGCGGAAGCAGTGATTCTTCAGCAGCAAAATCCGAGCCGGCAGCAGCAGAGAGTACAGCAGCAGAAAGTACAGCAGCAGAAAGTACAGCAGCAGCAAGCAGCGCAGCTTCTGAGGAAACAGCAGCTCCGGCAGCAAGCGGAGAAAAGGTAAAAATTGGTGTTTCCATCTCAGGATGGGATGATCAGTGGCTCTCCTACATGCTTGACTGCATGAGAACCTACGCAGATGAGCTCTCTGATGTTGCTGAGTTTCAGTTTACAGACGGACAGAATGACAACGGTGTGCAGATGGGACAGATCGAGCAGTTCATCGCTGACGGATGTGACGCAATCATCGTAAACCCGGTTGAAACCGACAGCTCAGGCCCGATGGTTGAGGCAGCAAATGCAGCAGGCATTCCGATTATCGGCGTTAACAGACCGCTGGTTGGCGACTATACCGCATACTGCGGCGGCGATTCCAAACAGTCTGGTGAGATGCTCGCGGAGGCAATCGCAGAGATCGCTGACCACAAGGGTAAAGTTGTTGTTCTGGCAGGACATGCAGGACAGGAAGCAGCTACACTTCGTACCGAAGGTATTGAAGAGACAATCGCTAAATATCCGGATATGGAAATCGTAGAGCTTCAGAACTGTGAAAACTGGCAGCGTGCAAAAGGAATGGATATCATGAATGACTGGATTCAGTCTGGTGTTGAGTTTGATATTCTCCTTGGTGAATGTGATGAGATCACAATCGGCGGAATCATGGCAATGCAGCAGAACGGTATTGATGTCAGCGAGAACGGCATTCTTGCAGGCGGCATTGACGGATCACCTGACGGACTTGCGATGATGGAAGAAGGCGCAGAGCTGATCGACGTATTCCAGGATGCAAACGGACAGGGACGCGGCGCTATGGATCTGGCAGTTGCAGCGGCAAACGGTGAGACTGTTGAGAAAGAAGTTCCGATTCCTTACGAGCTGATCACACCGGATAAGATTCAGGAGTACAAAGATCGCTGGGCAAGCGTAACGGATTGATATCCTGATACGAATAAAAGACATCTTCAGTACATATGAAATAATAATGCGGGCGTCCCGTTTCGATCAGATAAATCGGGGCGGGACGCCCTTATTCTGTAAAAAGAAAGGTGAGCGGCACCATGGGAGATAACTATATTCTGAAAGCTGATCACATCACCGTAAAATTTCCGGGCGTACTTGCGCTTGATGATGTGCAGCTGCATATAAAGCGTGGAACCGTCCATGCGCTGATGGGTGAGAACGGGGCCGGTAAATCTACACTGATGAAGGTGCTGATCGGTATTAACCGTGTACAGCCGGGCGGAACCGTAGAATTCAACGGACAGCAGGTAACAATTACAAATCCGAATGATGCACTGCAGCAGGGAATTGCAATGGTACATCAGGAACTGTCGCCGATTCCGGAAATGACGGTGGCAGATAATATTTACCTCGGACGCGAAAAAATGAAGGGCCTTATTATTGACAAACGTGACAGTATCAAACGCGCACAGGCACTTCTGGATGAACTGAACATCCGCGTGGATCCGACAGAGAAAATGAAAAATCTCAGCATTGCGAATACACAGATGATTGAAATCGCAAAGGCGATTTCATATGGCGCACAGCTGATTATTATGGATGAGCCGACTTCGGCAATCACAGAGGTAGAGGTTAAGCATCTGTTCGAGATGGTAAATAATCTACGTGACAATGGCATCTCTATCATTTATATCACCCACAAGATGGATGAGGTCTTTGAAATCGCAGATGAAGTGACTGTGCTGCGTGATGGACAGTTTATTGCGACAAAAGCTGCATCGGAGATTGACAAAGACGGTCTGATCCAGCTGATGGTAGGACGTGATCTGAAAGATATCTTTAATAAAGAAAAGGCGGAGATTGGCGAGAAGGTTCTCGAGATAAAAAACTTCACACGTAAAAAAGAATTCAGAAATGTCAGCTTTGATGTAAAGGCAGGAGAGATCATCGGCATGGCAGGCCTGATGGGCGCAGGAAGATCAGAAGTTATGATGGCGCTTTTCGGCGTTACGAAATGCGAAGAAGGAGAAGTATACATCCGCGGTGAAAAGGTAGAAATCAAAGAGCCGCTGGATGCCATTAAACATAAGATCGCATTCCTGACAGAGGACCGCAAACTTACAGGACTTTATCTTCCGCTGACTGTCAAAGAAAACATCATGATGACGAATCTGAATCAGTTTACGGCCGGAGGACGGCTGCAGCATCGCAAGATGGAGAAGGTTTGTGAAGATGAGGTAAAGAAGTTCAACATTAAAACACCATCGATTAAGCAGAAGGTTGAACTGCTTTCAGGCGGTAACCAGCAGAAGGTTCTGATCAGCAGATGGATGCTGTCGGATCCGGATATTCTGATTCTGGATGAGCCGACCAGAGGAATTGACATCGGTGCGAAATCAGATATTTATGCATTGATGACAGATCTGGCCAAGAAGGGCAAGGCAATTATCATGATCTCTTCGGAGCTGCCGGAGATCATCGGCATGAGCGACCGCGTTGTCGTTATGCATGAAGGAAAAGTTACTGGAATACTTGACAGAAACGAATTGGATCAGGAAAGGATTCTGGCTTATGCGGCCGGCGAACTGGATGATTATAAGGAGGCACAGTCATGAAAAAGAGTAAAATATCACAATTCACAGATAAATTCGGCATGCTGATTATTCTGATCTTGCTTGTCATCGTTATATCGATCCTGCATCCGAGTTTCCTGAGTGCATCTAACTTCTCAAACGTGCTGAAGCAGATCGCAGTCTATGTTATAATAGGATATGGTGTTACATTCATTATCATTACCACCGGTATCGATCTTGGTCTTGGTTCTTACATGGCGCTTGGCGGCGTACTTGCGGCACTCTGTGCGAGAGGAACATTGCCTGGTATCGTCGGCATGCTCGTCGCAACACTAATTGGTCTTGCGATCGGATTGATTAACGGACTGGTTATTTCAATTACAAAGATCCCGCCATTCATCTGCACACTTGGCATGACAACCATTACACGAGGCGCAGCACTGCTGATCACAAACGGAAAGCCGGTTTCCCAGCTGAATAAGAGTTTCTGCTGGTTCGGAAGCGGGGTTGTAGGATTCATTCCGACTCCGATTATCTGGCTGATCATCTTTACGGTTATTTCATGGATTCTCATGGATCATATGAAATTTGGTCAGTATGCGAGAGCAATCGGCGGAAATGAGAGAGCGGCAGTTATCTCTGGTATTAATATTTTCAAATACAAGGTTCTCATTTATACATACTGCGGTATCTGTTGTGGTTTTGCAGGCGCGGTTCTGGCAGCCCGTGTTGCTTCCGGTTCTCCGGGTGCAGCTGAAGGTTATGAACTGGATGCGATTGCAGGTTCCGTTATCGGCGGTACATCCATGGCCGGTGGTGTCGGATCTGTCTGGGGTGTTCTGATCGGTTCTCTGATCATCGGCGTTATGAACTCCGGTCTGAATATGCTCGGTGTATCTGCTTACTGGCAGGAGATCGTAAAAGGTATCGTTATTATCGTAGCAGTTGTTATGGACGAACGTAAAAACCGTAAGAAACTGTAAAGAACGGTATTTGTAAGATAAAAAACCGGTACGGAGCCGGAATGCGTGAAAGGAGTACAATATGACATCAAAAGAACGTGTACAGGCGGCGTTTGCGCATAAGGAAGCGGATAAGGTCCCGGTGGATTTCGGAGGAATGACCTGTGCAATGATTAATGCAGAGGTTATGGTTCATCTGCGTGATTACTACGGACTGGAAAAACGTCCGCCGAAGGTTTGCGATATGTGTGCCATGACAGCCTACGTTGAGCCGGATCTCGGTGAAGTGATGGGTGTAGATGTGCAGCAGATGTACAATTACGCTGATACCTATGGCCACACCCATGATGCGTGGAAAGAGTGGACATACCGCGGGGAGACCGTTCTGATTCCGGCGGATGCAACTGTTACGGAAGACGGAAAAGGCGGCTTTTATGTTTATCCGGAAGGCGATGCAAATTATCCGGCCAGCGGACATCTTCCGCCTGAAGGATATTACTTTGATAATATTGAGCGTCCGTTCGAGCCCTATGATGAGGATGATCCGGATCCGGAGGGCAATCTTGAGGATTACATGCTCGTTTCTGATGCACAGATCGCCTACCATCATAAGGTGCTTGATGAGCTGAAGCCAATGCAGAAGGCAATTCAGGTAGGACCGTGTTATGCGGCGCTCGGTGATGCAAATAACATTCCGGGACCGAATATCCGGCAGCCAAAGGGCATCCGTACCATCGCTGAGTGGTACATGGCGCCGCTGCTGTACCCGGAAATGGTAGCGGAAGTATATGATCGCGGTACGGATATTGCAATCCAGAATTTCAAGAGGTATTGGGAGGAATTCGGCTCTGATATTGACGTGATGTACATTTGCGGAACGGACCTCGGTTCCCAGAACAGTCTGATGATGTCAACAGATACATTCAAAGAACTGTATCTTCCGTATTATAAAAAGATGAACAACTGGATTCACGAGAATACAACATGGAAAACGCTGAAACATTCCTGCGGCGCAATCTTTGATGTACTTCCGTATTTGATCGAGGCAGGATTTGATGCAATCAATCCGGTACAGTGTTCTGCAGCGGGCATGGACCCGAAACGCCTGAAAGATACCTACGGAAAAGATATCCTGTTCTGGGGCGGCGGTGTAGATACCCAGCGGGTACTTCCGTTTGGAACACCGGAAGAAGTTCGTGAGCAGGTGTTGGAGCGTCTGGAGATTTTCTCGAAGGACGGCGGTTATATCTTTAATCACATTCATTGTATTCAGGCGAACACGCCGATTGAGAACATCGCAGCGATGGTAGATGCCGTCAAGGAATTCAATGGTGACAAATAAAGTAAGAAATCGGCATTGCCGGTAAGCAGCCGGGCTGCCGCATTCGAGCGGCAGTCCGTTTTGCAATATCATAATAAATGAAATGATGCTTCAATTCCGGAATCAGCAGAGACAAGAAGCCGGATGAAAGTCGGAAAAGAATGAATTTACAGAAGGATAAGATATGAAGAAACAAATAAGGGTCGGCGTGATCGGTGCGAGCGGAAACATCGGACGGTATACACATTGCGAAAATATCGTAAAGTATACGGATGGTGCCGTTTTAACGGCGGTCAGCAGTTCCAGTAAGACCAGCGTTCAGAAGGTAGCGGATCTCTATGGTGTACAGGCCATGGAGAATGCAGAGGAATTGATCACATCGGACCAGGTTGACGCTGTATTGATCTGTTCTAACAATGAAACACATGTCCCCTATACGATCCGGGCTCTGGAAGAAGGCAAGCCGGTTTTCCTTGAAAAGCCAATGGCAAATACGCTCACAGAGGCGGAACTGCTCATTGAAGCAGAAAAGAAGGCCGGGGAGCATATGATTCAGGTCGGATTCATGCGGCGCTATGATCCCGATTACATCGAGATGAAGAAGGTTCTGGATTCCGGAAAGCTGGGTGCGCCGCTGATGGTACACTGTATCAGCAGAACACGTTATACGAATCTGGACAAACGTCCCGATTCAGAGCATATTACCGTAATCGGTGTTCACGAAGTGGATATCTGCCGCTGGCTGCTCGGAGAGAACATGAAAGAAGTCATGGTGCGTTTTCCGCGTTCTACCACGGTAGTAACCGGTGACTCCCGTGATCCGCAGTTCTTGCTGATGCAGACAGAAAATGATATTCTGATCGATGTGGAGGCAACGGCAAACAGTTATTATGGATATGAGATTCTCTGTGAGGTTGTCTGTGAAAAAGGTACAATCCGCCTGCCGGTCACACCTTCAGTTATGGTACGTTCCTACCTGAATGTCGGACAGGCACTCCCGCCGGACTGGAATGAACGTTTTGTTGTTGCCTACAGAAATGAAGTGCAGCACTGGATTGATTATCTCCGCGGAGAAACAGACGTACCGGGTCCGGGTACCGAGGACGGCTACGAGGCGTGCAGAATCTGTGATGCACTAATTCGCGCACAGGAGACGGGGCACTGGGAAACGGTCTGAGGTTAAAACGGAGGGAAACAGCTATGCTGAAAATCGGTGTCATCGGCTGTGGTCCGATGGGAATCAATCACATTCAGAGAATTACAGAGCGAACACAGGGCGCTTCTGTCTCCGCAGTATCAAACAGAACCAGGGAACATGCAGAGGAAGGCGCTCGAATTGCAGGATGCAGCAGGATCTATTCGTGCGGAACCGATCTGATCCGGGATCCTGAGGTGGATGCCGTACTGATCGCATCCGCAGGTTTTCTGCATAAGCAGGATTTGCTGGAAGCAATTGCATGCGGCAAGCGCATTTTTTGTGAAAAACCGCTCTGCACTACAGAAGAAGACTGCAGGGCAGTCATGGAAGCGGAGATGAAGACAGGACGCCATCTGATCCAGGTGGGATTCTGCAGGCGGTACTATCAGGGATATCTGCAGCTCAGAGATGCAGTGAAGACAGGTCAATACGGGGAACCGCTGATGATCCACATGACGCACAGGGCACAGCGTGTAGCGCTTACATATGATACGCCTATGGCAGTGCATGATACCTGTGTACATGATCTGGATATTTGTCACTGGATGCTGGATGAAGAATTTGACAGTGTGCAGGTATTTTATCCGAAGGAAACGAAAAATACGCATCCGGGACTGCGGGATCCGCAATTCATGATGCTCCGAACAAAAAGCGGTGTTCTGATCGATGTTGAGGTTAATGTCAACTGCTCGTTCGGATATGATATGAATATGGAAGTGGTGTGTGAGAATGCTTCCCTGAAAATGGGGATGCCGATGGCGGCGTCCGTAAAAGAAAACGCACGTTTTGCGCGCGAGCTTCCAGAGGATCATTTCAATCTGTTTGCGGATGCTTTTGATGCGGAAATACAGGACTGGGTTGATCACGCAGAGGAAGATATCATTACCGGCCCGAACACTTGGGACGGATATTTTGCAGCAGTGACCTGTGATTCACTGGTACGTGCCCAGGAGACAGAACGCCCGGAACCTGTCCTTATGATTGAAAAATCGGCATTCTATCAGTGAAAGAACGAAGGCGCTGAAAACACGAGGTCTTTATGAAAAGAAGGAACCAAAGCCGCAGCCTGACAAATTTTTATAATCGTTTTGGCATCTACATCATTCTGATTGTGCTTGTGATGATTTGTGCGATTTTATCGGACAGTTTTCTCACTATGCAGAATTTAATGCTTTTTTTCCGGCAGAATGCGATTATCACCATTATTACCTGCGGCACACTGGTTGTTCTGATCAGCGGCGAAATGGATTTTTCGCAGGGGGCAGTTGCCGCATTTGGCGGCTGTATTGCAGTGTTGCTAATCCATACAGGAAAAAATGCGGTTGCCGCAGTGGCCGGGGGCCTTTTCGCCGGCGCGCTGCTCGGATTGCTGAACGGGATTATTGTGACAAAGTGCAGAATTCCTTCTTTCATAATGACACTGGCAACACAGCGGATCGCAAGAGGCGCCATTATGGCATACCAGAACGGACGCCCTGCGTATAGCATCGGAGATCTGATCTGGTTTGCAAATGGCAGGATCGGCAGTATGGTTCCGATTCAGATTGTCCTTATGGTTCTGATTCTGGCGCTTACCTGGTTCGTTCTGAATCGGACCAGTCTGGGCCGTCAGATCTATGCGGTTGGCGGAAATGTGAAAGCCGCAGAAACTTCCGGGATTCACACGGAACGGATCAAGGTATTTGCTTTTGTTTTTGCCGGAGTGATGGCAGCCTTTGGCGGGATCATGCTGATGGCCCGCATACGTGCCGGACAGCCAACAGGGGCAGAAGGGTATGAGTTTACTGCGCTGACTGCCGTAATTATCGGCGGCACTTCTCTGCGGGGAGGTGAAGGAAATATTTATGGAATGTTTGCCGGAACACTATTTGTGGGCGTGCTGAACAATTTTATGACGATTACACGTGTGAATTCTTACTGGCAGCAGGTGGTTCAAGGCGTTTTGATCGCAATCACTGTCATTGTGGATGCGCACATACATGAAAGAAGAAGGAAAATGATCTATTAAGCCAATCTGAACCGGCTGCTGTATAGAAAGGGCGGTTTCCAGGTGGGAAATATACCGGAAAAGAGAGGTGATTATCAGTGGACAATTTGAAGTTTCGGAAACAGGCGCCGGGTACAGAAACAGAGAGAATGTCTTTTGTTCGCAGAGCGGACTTATTTATCGATGAGCATCTGTGTGAGAAGATCTCATTGCAGATGCTGTGTGATACCTGTTATTTAAGCATGTATCATTACGTGAGAGAGTTCAAGAAAGAAGCTGGCGTAACGCCGAAGCAGTATGTGATCAGAAGAAAACTGAAAGCGGCAGAACATCTGCTCAGACATTCGGATCTGAAAGTGTATGAGGTGGCTGAACGGATTGGATACGAACCATCACAGTTTGTAACACTGTTCAGAAAAAACTGCGGCATGCCGCCGGCTCAGTTCCGCGAACGGGTTTTAAATGAAGTATCATAAAAGCTGCTGTGTCAGATAATTCATTCTGACACAGCAGCTTTTTATGATTTGTTTTTATTTTACAGCAGCCTTAAGTGCTGCAACATCTGCCTTCATAATCTCGAAATAATCCGGATTGATGACACGCATGTTTTCAAGCTCGTACAGGTTTTCAAGAATCAGCCATCCCTCATAATTCTGTTCTTTCAGGAAATCGATGGTCTCCTGGAATCCGGTTGAGCCGGTTCCGAACGGAGCCGAGCCAATGTACTCTTTCGGCTTAGGAGACGGAACCCATACG
>CAZRNI010000078.1:0-9067 GCA_964601425.1 uncultured Eubacterium sp.
TGGAAGCTGCTGCAAAGCTCGGCTATCAGGCAATTGAGGTACATACCAGTGAAGAGGCTCCGATCGACTGGGACGCAGTCAATGCAAAGATTGAGGAGACCGGCGTTAAGATCTGCCAGATCATTACCGGACGTCTGAACACAGAGGGTCTCTGTGATCTGATGAATGACAGACCGTATGTTGCAGATGCTGCTATCGACGGACTGCTGCAGTATATTGATATCGCAGCTTATGTCGGTGCCGATATCGTCCTTGGATGGGCAAAGGGAAATATCCCGAAGGGCGGAAACCGTGAGAAATACATGGCACGTCTCGCGCAGAATCTCCAGCCGGTTAATGACTATGCAAAAGAACAGGGTGTTAAGATCAATATTGAAGTCATCAACCATTATGAGGTAAATGTTTTTACAACTGCAAAAGAGCTGGTTAATTTCCTTGAGGAGTATCCGGAACTGGATGCCTGCTATGTACATCTTGATACATTCCATATGATGCTTGAGGAAGATGATTTTGCGGCAGCATTTGCGGCAGCGAAAGGACGCATTGGCTATTTCCATATTGCAGACAGCACGAGATGGTATCCGGGCAGCGGAAATCTCGACCTGAAGAAGATGCTTGCACTTCTGGAAGAGACAGGCTACGATGGATATGTTTCGGTTGAATGTTTCCCGCGCGGAGACGGATATGAGACCGGACGGAAGGCTATTGAATATCTGAAGAGCATCGAAGGCTGAAGCTAAAAAGCCGATGAGTCAAGAAGAAACGTCCCCTTTGACTCATCGTATAGGAGCAGGACATGACTACATCACTTGGAATCTATATTTTTGTAGTAATTACAATTTCATTTATTGTCAAGGGACTGGTCGGATTTGGAGATCCGCTGCTGTTCAATCCGCTGCTTTCTATGCAGCCGGTACTGAGCAGTAAAAATATCGCTCCTGCGATGCTTCCGGTCTCGATCTTGTTAAATGGAACGATCGTGTACAGGAACAGGAAAGCTATTGTACCGAAGACCATTGCGCCGATCGCATTTTGGGATATGCTCGGTGTTATACCGGGCACACTGCTGCTGAAACTCGGCGCGCCATGGATTATCAAGGTGTTTCTGGGGCTCTTAATCATTGGTCTTGGCATAGAAATGATGACACGTGACAGTGCGAAGAGTGGTAAGCCGAATATGATCCTGCAGACGATTATGTGTTTCGGATCCGGTATTACGGCAGGACTGTTCGGAATCAATCTTCTGTTCCTGATTTATCTGGAACGCACGGCAAAAAACCGCGGTGAGTTTCGCGGCAGTGTCTGTCTGGTATTCCTGCTTGAAAATGTATTTCGTGCTTTTGTGTATACATTTACAGGTGTATTCAAAGGGGACGCACTGATCCTGCCGATGGCACTGATCGCAGCACCGTCAGCACTTCTGGGACTGTTTATCGGTCTGCAGATTGACAAACATATTGATGAGACGCGTATCAAAAAGCTGATTGTATATGTGTTTATACTCGGCGGCATCAGTACTGTCGTGAAGGCGCTGATTACGCATTCGTGATGCGGGATGAATCACATCGCGGCAGAAAGCCGGTGGAGCCGGTTGCTGCGGAACAGATTCATTTCTGATGATAGTGTAAATGATCTGAGTCTTTATAAAAAGATGATCCGGTCAATTGACCGGATCATCTTTTTTTGTCTGATCTGCAAGACCGGGTGTTGTATAAGTCTTGCGATAAGCCCGCGGAGACAGTCCGACCTGCTTCTGGAATTGAATGTTAAAATTGTTTGGATTGGAAAAGCCTACCTGGCTTGCAATATCTGTAATTGACCGGCGGGTTGTAATCAGCAGCGACTGCGCCTCTCCGATTCTGCGTCGTATGATATAGTTCATCGGAGAGTAACCGGTTTCCTCTTTGAAGATATGCGCCAGATAGTAGGTGCTGATATGAAATTCATTGCTGATTGACTGCAGTGACAGATCATTCATATAGTTTTGGTCGAGATACTGGCGGATATCCATAATCATGGAGGATTGCACGCCCTCAGATATATCGGCATCAATCTGATTTGCGATCTTCAGAACCAGAGACAGTACAGACAGCATCAGATAGTTGCATGTCTCTTCAATACCCGGCTCATTGGATACCAGAAGTTCATAGATCGATCGGAACAAACCGTTGAAAACATTATAATGCTCGCCGGTTGGAAATACGGGCTTGACGGAAGGGCTAATCAGATGATTTTCCGGAAGGCCCGGAATAAGCAGATGATCCACTGCGATCGAGTAATAAGCCACGTTGTCCTGCTGCTCCAGAAGATCATCGTGAAGTGTGCCGCAGTTGGTAATTACCATGTCACCTTTTTTGATCGGAAATACCTGATGGTCTATGACATAGCGCGACGCACCGTTGCGGACAAACAAAAGCTCACAGCGGTCACTGTGGTTATGCATGATTCTCGTATGATGTGCATAGTCCACGTGAATGTTGCTGGCAGAGAGCAGTCTCGGCTGCGTTCCCTCAGCAAAAGAAGATTTAATTTCATTTTTTACAAAACATTGTATCATGAGGTCACCTTTTTCTTTTATGATAGCACACGAAAAAATTTTTATCCAGTTGTGAAGCCGCGAGACGGCGGATTCTCTGCAATTTCAACAGAAATAGAGTTCTGAAATTGTGGGATTTGACGGTATTTTCCGGGAGTGGCGCGGGTAGTTGCAATCAGACATTCTGCGTGCTAAAGTAAAACAGGAACCATTTGAACGCAAATGCACGCATTGTAAAAGGAGGAGATTACATTGAAATTTAAACGTTCTGCATGTATCGAGCCGTTATATTCTGAGATTCCGTTCTATGATCGTTTTCAGGCAGCAGCTGACGATGGATTTGAGTTTGTTGAGTTCTGGAGCTGGACAGACAAGGATCTGGACAAAGTAAAAGAATGTGCAGAGAAGGCCGGCGTCGGTATTTCCGGATTCAACGGAGACGCAGATTATTCACTGATCGATCCTTCTCACAGAAAACCGTACATGGATTTCCTGCGGCAGTCTGTTGCCGCAGCACAGAAAATTGGTGCACGCAGCGTGACCATCCATTCTAACGCACTCGGCGACGGTGGTATTGTCGTGAACCATTATGATGATGTCTCTGACACAATTAAGATCTGTTCCATGTTTGATATGCTGAAAGAGTGTGCTGAGATTGCCGAGGAAAGCGGCATTCAGATGAACCTTGAGGCACTGAATATTACAACAGACCATGTCGGCAACTTCCTGGAGAAGACACAGATGGCTGCAGAAATGACCCGCCTGATCGGTTCACCGAAGCTGAAGGTTCTCTATGATGTTTATCATATGCAGTTGAACGAAGGATGCATCGGCGACACGATCAAGAACTACTGTGATCAGATGGGACACATTCATGTAGCAGATGCACCGGGACGTCATGAGCCGGGCACGGGTGAGATTAACTACGCTTATGTGTTCAAGGCACTCGAAGAGAACGGCTATGACGGTCTGATCGGATACGAACTCTTCCCGCTGAACAATACAGCTGAAGCAGTCAAGGCAATTATGGCAATCGACTAAGGTGGGACGCGTCGAACGACATGACCATTTACAGGAGACAGGGGACGGTTCTCTGTCTCCTTCGGAATTCCAGGATGCAGTTTCCACGCAGCTCAGGCAGAATTCGCCGTGTTGGAAATTGCATCCTGTTCTTAATCTAAAATGGATTACTTACCCGACCATCCTGATTGATGTGCTGTGAGTGAGGTATGAATATGGCAGTTACAATTCAGCAAATTGCAGAGAGAGCGGGTGTATCCCGGGGGACGGTCGACCGCGCCCTGAATCAGCGCGGGCGGATTGATCCGCAGGTGGCCGAGGAGATTCTGCGGATTGCGGATCAGATGGGTTATGTGCCGCGCACCAAAAAAGCGCGCGTAAGAAAAGCCTGCCGGATCGGCGTGATTACACAGCTTGCCAAGTACTCCTTTATGACGGAAGTCAACCAGGGTATACAGGACGCTGGAAAAGAGCTGCGAAATCAGAATGTTGAATTGCTGCTGGAAGAAGGACTCTCGGTTGATGAGAATGAACAGCTTGCGGCAATTAACCGTCTGGTAAAAACCGGGATCGATGCGCTTGCAATTATGCCGGTTGACCATGACCTGATTCGTGACCGTCTGAATGAATTGTGTGAGCAGGGCATGCCGGTGATTTCGTTTAATACGGATATTGCAGGTACCGGCCGTCTGGCATTTGTGGGCATGGATAATGTCAAGAGCGGACGCACGGCGGCAGGTCTCATGGGAATGCTCACGCGCGGAAGCGGCCGGATTTTGGTCATTACCGGTTTTTTCGGGAACCGGATTAACAGTCTGCGCGTGGAAGGATTTGTCAATGAAATCAAAAACAGATATCCGGAGATGTCAATTGCCGGCGTGCAGAGCTGTTTTGATGATGCGGAGGAGGTTGAAAAGATTGTGATGAACGCTATGCTTGGAGCGCAGGGCATAGCAGGGATTCTGGTGGTTTCGGCAGGACAGTCCGGACTGGAAGCTGCATTTTCGAAGCTGCAGATGGACAGAAGACCGTATATCATCACATACGACCTGACCCCCTGGAGCCGCTGTGCACTGGCGGAGGATCAGATCGATTTTCTGATTGACCAGGATGGGTATTTTCAGGGATACAGGTCTGTATGGCTTCTTGCAAACGTTCTGCAGAACGGGGAACTGCCGCAGGAAGAATATGAGTTTACGGATATCAGTATCCGGACGAAATATAATATCTGAGGCAAAATCTGAAAGCAGTATATGAAAGAAAAACTGTTTCTGAGCGGGAGGATATGTTGTATAAAGTAATCATTGCCGATGACGAAGTAAAGATTTGCCAGCTGATACAGATACTGGTTGACTGGGAGTCAAAGGGATTGGAGATCGCAGGAATTGCCCATGACGGCCGTGAAGCACTGCAAATGGTTGAAGATACGGGTGCGGATATTATTATTACGGATATCAGGATGCCTGAATTGAACGGCCTTGATCTGATCGAAGCTATAAAAAATGCGCAGCCGCAGATTTCGTGTGTGATTGTTTCCGGCTATCAGGAATTTGAATATGCCAGGCGAGCACTGCAGTACGGTGTTGAGGAGTACCTGCTTAAGCCTGTCAGAGAAGAAGATCTGAATCGTGTACTGGATGAGATTATCATCAAAAAGGATCTGCGCAGGCAGGAGACAGAAAAGAAGGCTGCCATGGAAGAAATATCTTCTGAGCAGCAGAAAAAAATGCATGAACTCCTGGTCAGATATATTGCTGAGGGAAATGAATCTCTTGCAGATAAGTCACGGAAACAGCTGGAACAGGAATACTACTGTTTGCTTCCCGGAGACACCTGCCGCTTATTTGGCATCAAGGTAAACATGCTGTGTGAGTGGGACTTTCAGGATGATATCCGGTATGAATTAAACCGGTGGATGCGTTTTTTGCAGGAGACATTTAAGAAAAGTGCATTTCCTTTCTCGTGTGCGGTTATTTCCGATGATATTTTATACGGGTTCATCAACTACGATAAAAAGGCAGAAGCATCTGTAAAGCAGATGTTTCATGAGATTGAGCGAAAATATCTGCATGCGGATTCGTGGAAGGAACAGCACAGTTATACAATCGGCATCAGCAGTGCTAAAACAGATCCTGTGTTCTGGGCTGCGCTTGGAGATGAGGTCCGCTTTTCCATAATGGACCGGTTCGGCAGTGGAAGCTCCGGAAATATCATTCTGTTCAGAAATCGCAAAGGAGGTCTTCGAATCAATGATTTTATATCAGTTCCGCTCCAGCAACGGATTCTTGAATCTGTTGCGAAGGATCACTATGAGTCGCTCGGAGAAATAGTGAAAGAGCTGGATGTTTCCTTGCGAAATGTAAATGATCTGGACGGCGCCTTCGTTTTATCTGTCTGGAAGGAGCTGATCGAACTTGCACTGATCGGATATAAGCATGTCTTTACGGATGATAAGCGAAGGAAAGAGCGGGAATATGCCTCATTTTTGTTTAACTGCTGCAGCAGCCAGCGCGAGCTTTCCAAATGTGCCGGCCGTATTCTGGAGCGGTTGCGACAGGAAAGCTTACAGTTAATTACAGAACGCTCCAGCAGACCGATTGAGGAAGCAAAAAGTTATGTGATGCGTCACTATCATGAAAACTGCAGCCTGGAAGACATGAGCCGCCGTGTGGGACTGAGCGCTGCATACTTTTCTTCTTTGTTTAAAAAGGAAGAAAAGATTGGATTTGTGGAGTATGTCACAGGCGTCAGGATGCAGAAAGCAAAAGAAATGCTGATGGACCGCGAGAAAAAAATCAACGAAATTGCTGAAGCCGTGGGATATCAGGATGAAAAATATTTTTCGCGCGCGTTTCGTAAAAGTGTCGGTCTGACCCCAAGTGCCTATAGAAAAATCTACAGCTGACAGGAGCCGCAGATGAAAAAGTTAAGTATTGAACGAAGAGTAAACAGGTTTGTCGTGCTGCTCGCATTTCTGATTTTGCTTCTGGAATTCGCTTTGATCATCTGTCTGGATGGAATAATTACAGGAGGCAGACAGATTTTATTCCTGTTGTTTCTTTTCGCGGCGGATCTGTTTCTTGTATTACTGTACTGGCAGCTGGTTCTGAAGCCGGCGGCGGCAGTGCGGCAGCAGATAAAAGCTTTTCTGCAGGGACGTGCGTTCGAAGAATTATTCAGCCCGGAATATCAGCTTACAGATGAGTTTCCGTGGATGCTGGAAAAGTTTCATACACTTCTTGATTCTGAAAAAATACTGGAAATGACGGTTGAGCAGGCAAGATACCTTGCGCTTCAGAATCAGATTAATCCGCATTTCCTGTATAATACACTGGATGCCATCCGTACGGATGCGCTGCTCGCCGGGGTAAAAGCGGTGGCAAAAACCACGGAAGCACTTGCGACGTATTTTCGCTATACCATATCAAATCTCGACCGTTATGCGACGCTTACGGAAGAATTGAATAATGTAGAAGATTACATGACTATTCAGATGTATCGTTTTGGGGATAGATTAAAGCTGGATATGACGGAGATTGATCCGGAATGCAAGGAAAACTGTCTGCCGCGGATCACGCTGCAGCCGATTGTTGAGAATGCGATTTATCACGGGCTTGAAGCAAAGCGTAAAATGGGGACGGTAACGATTCAGGTACACGCTACAGAAGAGCGCATGCTCATCCACGTGATCGATGACGGAATCGGAATTGACAGCGTACAGCTTGAAAAAATCAATGCCACGATCGGGCGGGCAGATTCAGGACATGCACGATCTCAGCAGACACGCGGCGGCATTGCGCTGAAGAATGTTAACAGCCGGATCAAACTGCTGTTCGGAGAGCAGTATGGACTGCAGGTGTTCAGCGAGCCGGGCACCGGCACAGATGTACGGATTGATGTGCCGATCGTAAAGAGGAGCGAACTGGATGAACAGCAGGAGAACAGAGGACCGGAGGTAACAGTGTGAGAAGAGAGTTTCTTCGGATTGACAGAGGGAATTCTGTTGAAGGTGCTCAGGAACTCCTGGAAAGTGCGTCCCTTCATATTTACCAGAATGAAATCGCCGGAATTTTGCCGCTGGATGAAGGCGGGATGCAGATCCTGCTGGATTTTTTCCGGGGAGGCAAAAGCCTCGAAGCGGTCAGACTGTTCCTGAAAGGAAGGCAGGTTGATGCGGGAGAGATGCAGCATTTTCTGCGGGAACGAGTACTGGTGTTAACCGGAGAAGGCGAGTTGGTGCCGTCCATCAGTCTGACAGATAATATGTTTGCGCATGAACTGTTTCCGGCCGTAATCAGAAAGAAAGAAGAGCGAAGAAATCTGGAATTGCTTCTGGACAGGATGGATGTTCTGATCGCTGCCGATGAACCCGTGATGAATCTGTCTTCGCTGCAGAAGATGCAGATGGAACTGATCAGAGCTTATCTTGAGGGAAAGGAATGTGTACTGCTGGATATCCGCAGACAGATGATGCGGTTCGAAGATTTTGCTGAAATCCTGAGTGTTCTTTACAAGCTTCGCGAGCGTGGGATGACCTTTATTCTGCTGGATCACAATGCTGCCAGACTGGCACAGTTTGCAGATACGGTGACGGTATTCCGGAATGCCAGAACAGTGCGCATGGTTGAACATACGCCATTTGATCCTGTAATCTTCGAAAATAACAGAGCGCACATACCCGGAGAGGTAATGCGCGCGGAGAAACAGAATCACGAGCCGGTCATCTTCAGAATCGAGCATCCGGATGAAAAGAGACAGGGAAATATATCGCTTGTGCTTCACAGGGGGGAAGTAGCAACGGTCGTGTATCAGACATATCAGACGAAGATAGAGTTTATCGCAAATTTGCGCAGATATCTGGAATTCCGGAGAGTCGGCCGTTTCAGAAATAAACATCGAAGAATGTATTATAAAACAAATGCTGACCGCGTCGATGATGGGGTCTGCGTGATCGACGGAACTGATGTGAAGAATCAGATCTTTCCGAATCTGAATCTCTTTGACAATATCTGTATGATGCGCGGGCGTATAGTCGGTTCCTTCTGGAGGAGATCCTCATATCAGCGATATATGCAGAAACAGATTGATGACGCATTTGGAAGGACCGGTGCATGGAAACAGAAAATGCATGAGCTGACAGTAGAAGAACATCTTCGTGCATTGTATCTGCGGTGCCTTCTGAACCGTCCAAAGCTTCTGCTGCTGGTTGACCCTTATGCAGCTGCAAGTGATCAGATGCTCAGGACAATAACAGAATTGATCGGAACATTCCAGAAGAACGGAACCGGAGTTCTGGTGCTGACAGAGCAGTCGTGGATTGCAGCTGGGCAGCCGGCTTTTTATCTGGATTATACCGCGAAAAACTGAACAGAGTTTTCTCTTAGATTTATAAAAAGGTGGACTTTTGGAAGTATGATAGCATACCTAAAAAAAGTCCACCTTTTCTTTAATAATTCCATGGAATCGTCAAAGACAATCCATTAATATTATTTCATAAGTTAACCGAATCAC
>CAZRNI010000079.1:0-4514 GCA_964601425.1 uncultured Eubacterium sp.
GGGACTATTTTAAGGAGAATATAAAAATGGCGATGAAATATATATTTGTGACAGGCGGCGTTGTTTCCGGTCTCGGAAAGGGAATCACGGCGGCTTCGCTCGGCCGTCTGCTGAAGGCGCGCGGTTATCACGTGACAATGCAGAAGCTGGATCCATATCTGAACATTGACCCGGGGACCATGAATCCGATTCAGCACGGGGAGGTTTTTGTGACGGATGACGGAACTGAGACGGACCTGGATCTGGGCCACTATGAGCGGTTTATTGACGAAATTCTGAACCGGAATTCCACTGTGACCTCAGGGAAGATCTACGAGACAGTCCTTCAGAAAAAGCGGGACGGCGCCTACGGCGGCGGAACGGTACAGGTTATCCCGCATGTCACCAATGAAATCATCAGCCGGTTTTACAGCGCACCGGATGCGGGGGATGAAGTTCACATTGCCATGATTGAAGTCGGCGGGACGGTCGGTGATATAGAATCGCAGCCCTATCTGGAGGCGATCCGTCAGTTTCAGCATTCCATGGGACATGAGAATGTAATGCTGATCCTGGTTTCGCTGGTGCCCTATCTGAGATGTTCACAGGAACTGAAGACGAAGCCGACGCAGGCGGCCGTGAAAACCATGCAGGGCATGGGACTTCAGCCGGATGTGATTGTCTGCCGGACGGAGGAGGAGCTGCCGCAGGATGTGCGGGAGAAAGTTGCGCTGTTTTGTAATGTGGACCGCCGCTATGTTATGGAAAACAGAGACCTGAAATATCTCTACGAGGCCCCGCTGGCCCTTGAGGCAGAGAACCTGGCCGGGGCGGTGTGTGAGATCCTGCAGATCCCCTGCCCGGAACCGGATCTTGCTGACTGGCGGAATATGGTTCGTGCGCTGTATCATCCGGAGAAGACGGTCCGGATTGCACTGGTCGGGAAATACACGAAGCTGCATGACGCATACTTAAGTGTAGTGGAAGCCCTGAAGCACGCCGGTACGGCAAACCGGGCTGCAGTGGAGATCTGCTGGATCGAGTCCGAAGATGTAACCGACGATTCGGCGGAAGAACTGTTTTCCGGGATGGACGGCATGATCGTGCCGGGCGGATTCGGGGAGCGCGGCATACCGGGCATCATCCGTGCCATTCAATATGCGCGGGAGAATCGTCTCCCGTTTCTGGGCATCTGTCTCGGCATGCAGCTTGCGTGCATTGAATTTGCGCGGCACGCAGCCGGTCTTCCGGATGCCGATTCTGTAGAATTCACCCCGGATACGCCGGATCCGGTGATCCATCTGCTGCCGGATCAGACAGGAACCATGCCGATCGGCGGCACGCTCCGCCTGGGCAGTTATCCGTGTGTTCTGGCGGAACAATCCATGCTGCAAAGGCTGTACGGCCGGACAGAAATAACGGAACGGCACCGTCATCGCTATGAATTTAACAACCGGTACCGCAAAGTCCTGGAGGATCATGGCCTTTTCTTCAGCGGTATTTCGCCGGACGGAACGATTGTGGAAATGATGGAACTGCCGGGGCATCCGTATTTTACAGCAACACAGGCACATCCGGAATTCAAGTCACGTCCCAACAGGCCGCATCCGCTTTTTGACGGACTGATTCGTGCGGCCGCTGCAAAATATTCGTAAATTTCGTAGGAACAGACGGAAATAAATGGTATACTGATCATGTTGGAAAATAATCTTAAGCGGAAGCTGGGTTCCGCAGAGACGGGACTTGAACGCTGAAGACGAGGAGGCAATTCATGGGACAGAATATATTTACAAATGATATCATTATTTCCTGGCTGCAGTATTTTGCACAGAACACGACGATTGACCTTGAGCGCGTCAAGATGCTCGACATCACGCGGAAAAATAAAAACGTCATTCCGACCGTAGAGGCGAACAAAGCGACACTGGTCTTCACAGAAGCCGGTGACAAAGATATTTTCTACCGCATGTGGAATGCGGGTCTTGGCGAGTGCGAAGTCTGGTATAACGAGGGATCAGATCCTTCCGGTCCGATTAAGCATGATCTTCTGAAAGATATGATCGACCGCGGAATCAACGCATCTGCGGGCATGCTGATTTTCAATGAAAATGCGCGCAACACCTATAAGATCGGTATGGACAACGACAGCTTCCGCCGCGGCTCCGTCCGCTATGTCGGCAGCGAGATCCGTGCGGTCATCCTGAACAAAATTCAGGTCGGCCAGCAGGATGAAATCATGGTCATCAGCGGCGAGAGCATCGCGATCGAGGCGGCGCTGATCGCGACAGAGGGCACCATCATCGCAGTAGAATACAACGGTGACGACCGCGCAACCATCGAGGAAAACATCGAGCACTTCGGTCTGCACAACATCGAGGTCATCGATCACGTCGACGAGGAGAGCATGAAGGACCTTCCGGTTCCGTCACTCGTCTTTATGGTGGCGTCCGCCAGCATGGAGCAGGAGCTGGATCTTCTGACAAAGCTGAACCCGAATATCAACGTCGTGGTCTACACACTGGACTTCACCGTGGCTGCGAACATCGACAGCGTATTTGAGAAATACGGCATCACAGACAAAGAGGTTATTCAGGTGGCAGTCTCCAAGCTGAATGCAAAGAATGCATTTGAGCAGCAGCCGGCGCCGTGGATTATTTCCGGTAAGGCTGCGAGAGCGTAACGCGTTTTTCTTGAGGGGCCGGGTATGGATATTTCTCTTCTTGCTCAGGTAGAATTCGCCGAAGAGAAATATCCATACCCGGCTCCGCGAAGGGAGACAGAGAACCGTCCCTTGTCTCCTGCGGAAGGATGAAATATGGAAAAGACAGAGATGAAACATCTTCGTGGAAATATCAGAAGGTTTGCGGGGCTGCTGCTGGCAGTCCTGCTTTTTGTGGGTTTGCTTCCACTTGCAGGATGCGGCGGCGGTAAGGATGCGGCCGGTTCGCAGAGCGCTGCAGTGTCTGTAAGTGAAAGTACTGCCCGGACAGCCGGCACTGCTTCCGCAGAAACCGGAAGTGTGTCAGGCGGAGATTCGTCCACGGCAGAGAGCAGTGTCGCAGATGACGATACGCAATCAGATGCAGATACAGCTTTGTCAGGAAGCAGTCCGGAGATTGCGGACAGCCGCTCACTGCTGTTCTCTGAGGAAGATGGGAAGGATGCGGCAGCGGTCCGGGAGGAACCGGACGAATCGGAGAATACAGCAGCAGCTGAAATCGACGAACATGGATCTTATACTTCAAAGGAAGAAGTCGCCCTGTACATCCATACATACGGACATCTTCCGGACAATTATATTACCAAGAAACAGGCGGAAAAGCTCGGCTGGGATAACCGCGCCGGAAATCTGCAGGACGTGGCGCCCGGCAAGAGCATCGGCGGAAGCAGGTTCGGCAATTACGAGGGGCTGCTGCCCGACGCAAAAGGCCGGAATTACTACGAGTGTGATATCAATTATGAAGGGGGCTATCGCGGAGCGGAGCGCATCATCTACTCCGATGACGGTCTGATCTTCTATACGGCAGATCACTATAAGAGTTTTGAGCAGCTGTATTAATTTCTGGAGATGAGGATGGCCGGATCATTGTCTCCTTGCTCAGGTGGAATTCGCAGTAGACAATACGATCTTACAGGTAAAAAAGTATGAAAAAAATAAATCTTGATTTCACAGATGTATATACTCCCGAACAGGCGCATGTCATGATTGCGGCGGAACTGGATTTTCCCTTTTATTATGGAAGAAATCTGGACGCACTGTATGACTGTCTGACGGATCTGCAGGAGGATCTGAAGGTGGTGCTTATGCCGCCGCCGGAAGCAGCGGCGCTGCACGGATGGTTTCAGAAGGCGGTGCGTGTGTTTGAAGATGCGGCAGCGGAAAATGATCATCTGACAGTTGAGGTGCAGGAGCAGGAGAAGCCGAAGATCGCGGTTCTGTTTTCTGGAATCGGGTATACCTGTGACCGGTCTCTTCTTTATTTTTCCGGGAAGCTCGCGGCCGCGGCAGGCTATGAGATCCTTACGGTTCCCTACAGGGATTTCCCGCAGGGTGTAAAGGGAAACCGCAGTAAGATGGAAGCAAGTTTCTATTCTGCAATGGAGCAGACGGAAACGATTCTGAAAGATGTTGACTGGGCTGCATATGGCGATATTCTGTTTATTGGCAAGAGCATCGGTACGATTGTTGCTTCTGCATATGCGAAGCAGCATGGCCTGCGGGTCCGGTCGATATTGTTTACGCCGCTGAAGGACACATTCCGGTTTATAGACGAAGGTGCGGAAGCGGCGGCATTTCACGGGACAGCAGATCCCTGGGCGGAAACAGATGAGATTGTCAGCGGCTGTGCCAGCTAATTCTGGCGGATTTCTCTGCTAACAAATCTCTGCGTCAAGAAAATCTCTGCTAATCGCGCGCGGATGATTAATACCTTTCATAACCCTGAATGACCTCGAAAGCCCTTGTTCTATCTACCTTTTATGCAGATGAAATGCATAGACAACCAGGCCTTAGAAAGGCGTTTTTGACTGCCGCC
>CAZRNI010000079.1:4524-9019 GCA_964601425.1 uncultured Eubacterium sp.
TCTATCAGATCGCGGCATATTTTCTTATGGATTCGTTTCTCGGCTGGTTTACCGAGGTGGTCTATCAGGCGCTGAAGCGGGGAAAGATTATTAACCGCGGCTTTCTGAACGGACCGGTCTGTCCGGTTTACGGATTTGGTGTGATTGCTGTTTTTGCGTTTACGAAGACGGTACTGCCGTCGCTGACTTCCCTGTCAGAGAGCCGGATGACAGGAGAAAACCGTCTGACGGATCTGCTGGTTTTGTTCCTGCTCGGCGTCGCACTGGCGACGGCGGTGGAACTAATCGCAGGGTGGCTGCTGGACGTCTGCTTCCATGCGCGGTGGTGGGATTACAGTAATGTGCCGTTTAATTTTCACGGCTACATCTGCCTGCGCTTCAGTATCATCTGGGGGCTCGCGATTGTTTTTGTCATCAGGATTATCCAACCGGTTATGGAGTCTGAGAAAGCGCTCCATATTCCGGAACAAATCGGCTGGCCGCTGCTGAGTGTTTTATATCTGATCTATCTTGCGGATTTCATTGTGACGGTAATGATTGTTGCCGGTATGAACAGGCGGCGTACAGAATTGGATGAAATTCAGAAGAAGATGCGGATTGTCAGCGACGATCTGAGCCAGAAACTGGGCAAAAACACGCTTGAGACACAGCAGAAAGCCGGAGAGCAGCGGGTACAGATGCATCTGGCCGGGATGGAGATGAAGGATCGCTCCGCAGAAACACGCGAAAAGATGTATAAGCGTAAAGCAGAGCTTGAAAAGCAGCTGTTGGCAAATCCGCACTTCGGGGCAGGAAGATTGCTGAAAGCATTCCCGGAGCTGGTGCACCGGGACTATGACAGAGAGTTGAAGACACTTCGGGACCGGATTGCCGAAGAGGCAGCAAAACGGCGCATGTAAAAACAGCAATAACAGATAGGATAATGAGTTTACGGGTTGCCGTATGGAGCATAGAAATGTTTCATACGGCAGCTTTATTTGTTTTTTAAACTTCAACTTAGGTTGTGCGGGTATGATGACCTTCAAGAGGAGGTGACTCTATGAATCAGGTAATCATCATACCGGCACTGAATCCGGACGAAAAGATGCTCCGGCTTGTCAGAGATTTGCGGGCGTATGGATTTGAAAGAATTATAACGGTCGATGACGGGAGCGAGGCGGCATACCGTCAATTGTTTGAGGCTGCGCAGACGCTCGGATGTGTGGTAATCCGGCATGAACAGAACCGCGGCAAGGGCGCGGCGCTTCGCACTGCGATGCGAACGTCGCAGCAATTATACGGCGAAGTATCGTTTATCACCGTGGATGCGGACGGGCAGCATCTCCCGGAGGATATTCTGCGTGTCGCAGAAGCAATGGAACTGCATCCGGCGTCTCTGGTGCTGGGACCCCGGGATTTTTCAGGTGATCACGTACCGAAGAAAAGCCTGCTGGGCAATCGGATAACAGCTAAGGTATTCCGGCTGACGACAGGGATTGACTGTCCGGATACACAGACAGGATTAAGGGGGATTCCGTCCTGCCTGACAGATCTGGCGTGTGAGACGTCCGGAAACCGTTATGAATACGAGATGAATTTTCTCATGGACGCCTCACAGCGGGTGCCGTTTGTAAGCGTACCGATTACGACGGTTTATGAGGATGGAAATAAATGCTCGCATTTCCGCCCGGTGCGCGACTCGATCCTCGTGTATAAGCGGCCGCTGCGGTTCGTCGCATCATCCCTGACGGGAGCAGTCTGTGATGTGCTGCTGTTTGTGCTTCTGCTGTATTTTTTTACAGGCCGGTGGAACGTTTCAGCCGGTCAGACTCTTCCCGGAGGAGGAATTGTAACGCAGGGTGCGGCCGGGGTTTCAGGTCTTCGGCAGTATGTATACGGTGCGCATGTCATTTTGTTTGCGACAATTGCCGCAAGGATCGGCTCCGGTATCGTTAACTTTTTGATGAATAAATACTGGAGCTTTGAGAGCCGGGCGTCCGGCAGAAAAGAACTGCTGCGGTATGGAATCCTGTTTGCCGCTCAAATGTTTGCGAGCGCAGGTCTGGCGATGCTTTTGTCGCTGATTATACCGTCTGTCGCGGGGAAAATGATCGCAGATACGAGCCTGTTTTTTATTAGTTACGTGATTCAGCAGCGGTGGGTGTTTTCGGGGAGAAGACCCGGGATCGGAAACGGAAATAGAAGAGAAAACAAAAGCAGAGAAATAGGAGGAAACAGATATGTTCAGGAAAAAGTCCGGGGATAATTCTCCGGTGCCAGATAATATAGATCAGAAGAAAAAAAGAATCCGTATCCGGCCGGTTCTGCTCAGTGCTGCGCTTGCGGCATACACCGTTTTTACGCTGCTGGATGCTTTTGTGATTCCGCGTGACATCGTTACGCTGGAATCTGTACAGGCAGCTGCGGGGAGTGAAGCGGCTGCTGAAAGCACGGGCGGATCAGCGGATGCATCGACCGATGTATCAGACACTGACAGCAGCGCAGCAGAGAAGAACGGAACTGCGGAGGAAAGCATTGCGTCTGAATCAGAAGGCGGCGAAAGTACAGCTGATGCGGCGGAAGACGGCAGCAATTCCGGCACCGGGGACAGCACAAAGCATAAACATAAGCCGGGAGAAAAAGGCGGAAGAAGCGGCAGCGGAGGTCCGGGTTCCGGTAAAGGAAAATCCGGAAAACCGGGCAGCGGTTCCTCCTCCGGCAGTTCTTCAGGCAAGTCCGGATCAGCAGACGGTTCATCCGGCAGCGCTTCGAAAGGAAACACATCCTCCGGGTCAGGCAGCACATCTGAAAACGCCGCTTCCGGCGAGGCGGCTGATGCAGAAGCTGTCTCCACCGACAGTTATCAGGCAGACGGTGTATCCATCACGCTGACAGAAAAGCGTGTCTATGATACACAGGTATATATTGCAGACATTCAGCTGGACGATCCGTCAGAACTGCTCTCGGGCCTGGCGGACAACAGCTTCGGCAGAAATCTCAGCCAGAAGACATCTGAACTGGCGGAGTCGCTTGGGGCGGTCCTGGCAATCAACGGAGACTACTACGGGTTCCGGGATACCGGTTATGTCATGCGCAACGGTTATCTGTACCGTAGTACGGCGCGAAGCGGAAGCGGCAATGAGGATCTGGTCGTCTACAGTGATGGAAGCATGGAAATTATAGATGAATCGGAAGTGACAGCGGAAGAGCTGAAAGCAAAGGGTGCCGTGCAGATCTATTCGTTCGGTCCCGGCCTGATCAGCGACGGAACCGTTGCTGTCACGGCAGGCGATGAAGTTGACCAGTCAATGAGCAGTAATCCGCGGACGGCAATCGGCATGGTCGAACCGGGACACTATATCATGGTTGTCTCCGACGGCAGAACGGATGAGTGTGCAGGCCTTTCCCTGGCGCAGCTGGCAGAAGTCATGCAGGAAGCCGGCTGCACGGAAGCTTACAATCTGGACGGCGGCGGTTCCACTACCATGTGGTTTCAAGGAGAAATTGTAAACAACCCGACCGGCGGACGCGGGTCAAATGAAAGGGCGGTGAGTGATATTGTATACATCGGCAAATGATTTTATGGCAGTGAATAAAATAAAGGATCTGAGAGATACAGGTCTGAGAAATGCAGAGCTGAGAAATGAATCGATTGAGATGAGTGGCAGGACAGGGGATGCACATGCGATGAAACAGCAGACAAAAAACCAGGCGAAACATACACTTGGCGTATATCTGGGCATTACGATATTCTGCGGTATCGTATTTCTGGTATACGATCAATTTTCGCACGGTGTGCGGTCGCCTTTTATGACATTTCTGTTTGCATGGCCGCTGGTGTTCGGCGTGCTGCCGGCACTGATCCGGATGGCGGCGAAACTGCCGGATCCGGATCTGCTCTCGAAGGATATTTATAACACCGGCGTCGGGGCAATGACATTTTCCAGTCTGCTGCGCGGGATCTTTGAGATCGCAGGAACTGCATCTGACTACCAGAAGTATCTGATGGGTGCCGGCGTCATATTTGCAGCTGCGGGTCTGCTTCTGTATGTTTTCCACCTGATACACAGAAAGCAGCAGACGGAATGAGGAATCAGAACATCCCCCGCGCTTTGTTCAGCAGGCGGAGATAGACAATTCCCACGGCCAGTGAAGCAATCATTGCAAGGAGAGAAGTAATGACACCTGCAGCGGATAAGGTTCCTGCAGATAAGGCCACAGAGATTATATTGAGAACAAGAATGACGACATAGAAGAGCAGGATCAGCTTCAGTGTATCAAGCCCGAGAGCCTGCACTTCCCTGTCATGTATGGATCTGGCGAGATTGAGCGTTCCGCTGACGATATAGTAAGTGACCAGAAATTGACAAAATGTTTCGACAACGACGAACAGTCCTGCAACAAGCGCACCTTTGCCGGATACAGCACTCTGTGCAATGTTGGCTATGATACCGACAAACAGTGCAGCCAGAGCATTTTTAAATTTGTTTTCATCTTTGGATTCTCTGTTTATGAG
>CAZRNI010000080.1:0-8945 GCA_964601425.1 uncultured Eubacterium sp.
TGAGCCGCCTGAGCCTGGCTTCGCGCTGACTGCGGACGCCGCGCCCGTCAGGGTCGCCGTGGAAGTGCTATGAACCTCTCCGCCGGCTGTAATTGAAGCTGCGTCTGTGACTTCTGCGGATACATCCTGAACCGCGACTTCGGCTGCGATGTAGCCGCTGGCGTTTCCATTGAGCTCTCCGCCCTTGGCGCTGGCCGACGCATTCGTCGAACCATTCGCCGCGAGTGTCACATCCTTGCCCGCCGTGATTTTCGTGACGGCGGCCGGAGAATCTTCAGTTGCCTTTCTGTCGCCCACATATACATGCGCATCGTTAACCGCGACCGCGACCGAGATGGCGACCGGAAGTGAGCCGGTGGTCGCCTCCGCCTTGATGGAGGAAGTCGACTCTGCCGTTGCGCTGACCGATCCGTTTCTCGCGGTCATTTCCGCGCCGATGATATCGACGCCCGACTCTGTAACTGCCACGACGACCGCGACCGGGACGTACAGGCTTGCAAGAGAAGCGTTGCTGGCCTCGATGCTGACATTGGCTTTTGAAGATGCCGTGATGCTGTCAGCCGCCGTGATCTTGCCATATATGTAAATGTTCGCATTACCCACTTTGACGTTCAGGGGCTGCTGGTCAAGTTTCAGAACACTGTCCAGCTTGCCTCCGAGCAGATCGATCAGCTTGTGTGTCTGATCGGTCGAAGCTGTCAGGGTGACATTGCCGGTGTTCGCTGTCAGCGATCCGGTCTCGTTGACCGTGATTTCCGCCGACGAAACGAAATCAAACAGGCTGCCCTGGAATGTTTCTGCGCCCGCGGCAGATGTAATCGCGTCTGGAATCTTATCGCTCCAGTCATACAAAAGGTCGCTGTCTTCCGCGATCAGACTGATTGCGTTTGCAATGACCGCCCCGTTGATGACGATCTTCTGCCCCTTGACCTTGAGGGTAACATTCGGGATGTTTAGATTTTTGATCTTAACGGTATCGACCGTTCTGTCCGGGTTGATCAGAAGATTGGTAAGCACGAGGTCTCCTGCGTCCGACCAGTTGCCCGACATGCCCTCGTAGCTGTCATCGTCATAGCCCGTTTCCTTCTTAGGATCAAATGTATAGTTAACAAAAGACTTGATGTCTCCCGTGTTAAGTTTATCAAGCGCGACTGTCGGCTTGTTTGTCAGAGAGTCGAGCAGTACGCTGAAATTATCAAGAACGGTCTTGACGGCTGTCGTGCAGCCGGAGGCGATCATGCTCATCCAGCCGGTATATACGCCGTCGGCGTTTTTGGTCACTTTCCCGAGCACCGGAGCCACAGAAGCATCTGCGCTTTCGTCTACGGTTCCGTCCTCCGGTTTCAGCTTTCCGTCCGCCTTCAATTCACCGCTGAAGTTCAGTGTGTTATATCCTTCATTTCCTTTTGCGGTTACTTCTTCAAATGCATTTCCGAGAGATGCATCTATCGTAAGCATGTCATCTCCGGCTCCCATATCTGCCGTCAGGCTGCCGGAAATGGTTTTGTCATCCGAGCCGTTCTCGCCGGACTTGGTGTAAGAGCACTTCGCGTCTGATCCCGCCTTAAACTCCGCGGTATCGTCGCCGTTCCCCGCTTCGATGTCCGCTTCCAGTACGCCCGCGGCATGATTCACCGTAATTGAATCCTTGCCGCTTCCCGCTATTACCTTCAGGACATTTTTAAAGTCGGTGGTACTGTCGTCCCCTTCTTCCTTAGCCGTCTCAACCGTGATCTTGTCATTCCCTTCTCCGGTGTCTGCGGTAAGGTTATTGCCGTCTCCTTCGAGCGTCACATTGACGCCGTCATCTTCCTTCGTGCCGTAAATGGTTACGTCACTGCCGCCGGTAATCTTGATTCTGTTCTCAAGCGAGAAATAGATCCCAGCGATGATCGTATTGATGCCATTGATATTCAGTCCGCCTTTAACGACGACGTCCTTGCCGGATGTCGCGCCGATCGTGGACTTGTCAATGACTGCATCGCCTTCCGGCGCCGTGTAAGAACCTTCTCCGAGAAGATACAGCTTGAAGTCCTTGTTGTTCGCAAGGACTGTCTTGACATTTTCGTCATCTGATCCGACTGTGATGTCGCCGTCATATGTTCCGGCTGCAACCGTGATCGTGATGTACTTTGTATCTTCTTTGAGCTGTTTCTTCAGCGCGTCATCAATTGCCTTCTGGATGGCATTTTCAGACTTTGTCACAGTTGTCTTTGTGAGAGTGACTTTTGCTGCATCACCTTCACCCTCTATGTCAGACTGCTTATAAGTGACTGTCTTTTTTTCATCCGCGGCGTTCTTGATGATCTCATCGACCTTCTCGTGATCTTCTTCACGGATGGTCTCGCCGCTTTCTGTAAGTTTGTACTCCTTGTTGCCCGCGTTCTCATCATCCTCCAGGACCTTGTCAATCTTCCCCTGGATTGCTTCATCGGTTGAAGCATTCCCGGTGTCTTTGGACGTATAGGTCTCAGTGACTGTCACGGACGGCGGGTCATTATTCACCGGCTGTTGGGGTTCGATTGAGTTGGTCTCTCCGCCGCCGGATGATCCGCCCGCAGGTTCAGAAGAGCCGCCCGATGAACCGCCTGAGGGTTCGGAAGAGCCGCCGCCGGATGATCCGCTGCCGGAATCCTGCTTCACGACTTCCGCTACAGTCGCACTGCCCGCATTGGTCTCGACTGCAGCACCCTCAGAAGGTTTCTCTATGTCTCCTCCGCCTGCGTCTTCGCCTTTTGAGTCGCTGCTGTCAGACGATTCCTCTACGGATCCGCCCTCCTGCGAAGACTCCGCTCCGGCATTATCATCGTCAGCCATTACGACAGGTGCTCTGTACCAGAGTACCAGAAACGCCAGTAACAGCAGCACGAGCAATTTTAAATACCGCAGCGAACGCTCGCTCTGTTGTTGTCTGTCAGACATATCATCACTCCTTCTTGTGTTTCTCATCAGTTACAATTTATGGTTTTGCTTTATGAATGTAATATTTAAAAATTACTTCAGTTAAATTTTGTTTCTATGAAAGCTCAGTTTTCAAAATTAAATAGTTCGGTTTTGTTTCTATGGCACTTCTGCCTGTCTGCATCTTTTCTTTGTCCGTGACCGGCTGACCGGTCTCCCTCTTCTTTTTCTGATCATCAGTTTCATCATAATTCGCACCTCTTTCTGTGCATCTTCCTTACTATTGCTTCTCCCGGTTCCTTGTCTTTTGGGCTGCTATTTTAAGTTCTCTCATGCAGCCTGCTTCTCATTCTGCTGTTTGCATCTTCTCCCGTTTTGTTTCGTCTTCTCCCTGTCCGGCTTTTCTTCTCTTTTCTTTTTGCCGTTCTCTATCGCTTTTTCTCTCTTATAATGCGATTCGTCTCTTTCCTGTCTCAGCCCGTCTCTAATAACTTCTCCCGGTTCGTATTTAATGATTTTCTCTGCCCTGCCCGTCTCTCAGCCTGACCGGCTGTTCTGCTTCTCCTCTGCTGCAGTTTCCTGCATTTGTTTTTCGTCTCTTCCTTCTCTTGCCCGTCTCTCTTCTATAGCTGTTTCTTCTAATATAATATGTCCTGCTCCGCACAACTTCTGCAGAGCTTATCTCTTACTGCTGTGCGTTTTGAATCTGTGTGAGCAGCTCTTCTGCCTGCTTTGCCAGATCCTTGTCGTCTTTTTGCTCTTTTACCTGTTCGAGATCGGCGATGCCTTCCTCGAAGCGGTCCAGACGAATATAACAAATCGCCCTGTCATACCGGCTCGGTGTAACGCTCTCTTCTTTTTCAATGGATTTTGTAAAAAATCCGATCGCCTTCTCATCCTGCTCCTGTGCCATCGCGCAGATTCCTCTGTAATAGGAAATATCTTTGATGGACGCGTCCTGCTTTTCTGCTTTTTTGTAATATTTCGCCGCGTCCTTGTACTCCTTCTTCGCGAGGTAGCTCATGCCGACCCAGTAGCAGACGTCCGCGCTGCTTTCGCCGGTCTTTTCGTATCCTTCGACCGCCTTAAGACCATCTTCGATCGCAGTATCATAATCCTGCTCCGCATATGCACAGGAAACTGCCTGACTGTACAACAACTCCGGCGTCGCATAGCCGTCTTCAATCGCGCGGTGGAACATTTCCAGCGCGCCGCTATAGTCGCCGGCTTCCATGCGGCTGGCGCCGAGCATTGCGGCATACTGTCCGTCAGGATCTCCGTCTGTCAGCTTAAAATACCGCTCCAGATCCTCGCCGGCCGTTTTCGAATCATTCGTCAGGATCTCACACCGCGCACGTCTTGCGTACATCTCCGGATACGTGTCGCCTGCTGCGTCAATTCCCATCGAGTAACATTTTACTGCCTTCTGAAAGTCCTGCTGCTCTTCGTAATAGACCGCCAGAGACATCAGATCCTCCGGTTCACCGGCCTCCATACCATAGTAGACATACAGGTCGTCTGCCGCTTTCGCAGCTTCACCGTTATTCTGATAAATATCCGCACGCAGCAGGTAAGCAGTTGACAGTTCCGCATCCTTCTCAATCGCGGAATTGATGCTTTCCAGTGCCTGGTCCTGCTTTTCGAGCAGCATGTACAGACTTCCCAGACGCAGATGAAGAACTGCAAGATCTTTGTCACTGCCCTCGAATGTATCAATACATCCCTTCAAATACTCTGCCGCCTCATCATATTTCTCGCGCGCAATCGCGATCGAAGCGTACTCTTCGTATTCTTCGTATGTCTTCGGCTTGTGGAGCATGGTATGCAGCACGGTCAGCGCTCTTCCGACTCTTCCTTTCGAAAGATAATCCGTCTGCTCCTGCGTGACATTCGCCGCGTGCTCCGCCTGCGTTCCGGTGTAATCACCTGCAGAAAACTGAACCGTTGCCTGCATTGAAATCACAGTGTTAATAATCAGAACCGCTGCCAGAATCAGCGCAATCACTCTGCTCCATATTCTCTTATTTCCAGTGTTATGTCGTTCTTCCATCAGGTCACAATAACCCCATCTTCTTATAAGTATACAAGTTAATTATATCCTATTTTCCAGTGCATTCCTAGTATTATTTGTTTAAAAGTTTTGAAAGGTTTTGCAGAATTTTCGGAATTTTCGAAATCGTTATCGCCCCGGAATCCCCCCGAATGGGTCAAAGCTTGTAACTTTCCTCTCATTAGGATACAATACATTTATGACTAATGTTTGAAGGAGGAATCCGGAAAAATGGCTTTTGACAAGTTAAAACAAGTAACACACATAGACAACGTCAGACTCTCTGACGACGGCCGTTCTGTCGTAATCATCGACCAGACACGGCTCCCCAATCACGTTGAATATATAACCCTGCATACCGCGCAGGAAATCTGGGACGCGATCCACCTGCTCAAGGTCCGCGGCGCGCCGGCCATCGGCATCGCTGCAGGCTACGGCATTTACGTCCTTGCGCAGCAGATTGAAACCGACAGTTATCCTGCATTTCTGGAGGAATTCCACCGGCAGGCGGAATTTATCAATTCCTCCCGTCCGACCGCTGTGAACCTGAGTTGGGCACTGCGGCGCATGGAACAGGTTGTCAGAGACAATTCCGAACTGTCCGTACCTGAAATTCTGGACCTGCTCGGCAAAGAATGCCGTGCCATCCACGAAGAAGACATCGCGATGTGCCGCGCCATCTCAGAATACGGCCTGTCGCTCCTCAAAGACGGCGACGGCGTCCTGACACACTGCAACGCCGGGCCGCTCGCGACATCCCGCTACGGAACCGGCCAGGGGCCGCTCTTCCTGGCAGCTGAAAAAGGCGTCAACATCAAGGTGTTCGCTGATGAGACAAGACCGCTCCTGCAGGGCGCGCGTCTGACCTCCTATGAACTCCACAACGCAGGCGTCGATGTCACATTGATCTGCGACAACATGGCGAGCATCGTCATGAAGAACGGCTGGGTACAGGCCTGCATGGTCGGATGTGACCGCGTTGCGGCAAACGGAGACGCCGCAAACAAGATCGGCACCAGCGGCGTCGCCATCCTGGCAAAGCACTACGGCATCCCGTTCTACGTGCTCGGCCCGACGTCCACCATCGACATGAACTGTGCAACCGGCGACGATATCAAGATCGAGCAGCGCAATCCCGATGAAATCAAGGAAATGTTCTACGCAGAACCGGTTGCCTTGAAAGACGTCAAATGCTACAATCCGTCCTTCGACGTCACTGACCACGAACTCATCACAGCGATTATCACCGACAAAGGCATTTGCCGGCCGCCGTATACCGAGAGCCTGGCGAAGTTATTTCAATAATTTTAGTTCTTTATAAGCATCAGATAAAAAAGGAGTTATCAAATGTCAATCATTACATCCATCACCGGCTGCATCAAAGCCGAAAAAGAAAATGTCGCAAAAGTAGTCCTGTTCCCGGGTGATCCGCTCCGCGCGAAATTCATCGCAGAGAACTTCCTGGAAGACGCTGTCCTGTTTAACGATGTCCGCAACATGCTTGGCTACACCGGCACCTACAAAGGCCGCCGGATCTCTGTTATGGGAAGCGGCATGGGCATCCCGTCTGCATGCCTGTATGCAACAGACCTGTACAACCAGTTTGACGTAGAAACCATCATCCGCGTCGGCTCCACCGGCGCGCTGACCGACGATATCAATCTGAAAGACGTTATCATCGCCATGAGCGCTTCTACAAACTCCGACTTCGCGTCCCAGTATGATTTCCCGGCACACCTGGCACCGACCGCAGACTGGGGACTTCTGAAAACAGCAGTAGACGCCGGCGAAGCGATGAACATCCCTGTAAAAGTCGGCCCGGTACTCTCCACCGACACCTTTATCAACGCAATCCCGAACGTCAACGAAAAATGGAGAAATATGGGACATCTCTGTGTAGAAATGGAGACCGCCGGCCTCTATGCCCTCTCCATGGCACTGCACAAAAAAGCCCTCGCAATCCTGTCCGCCTCTGACCACATTTTCAAAGGCGAATTCCTCACACCGGAAGAAATCCGCGACGGCTTCACCGACATGATGAAGATTGCACTGGAAACAGCGTGGGCTTACGCAGAATGAGTCAATGAGTGAGTCATTGGGGACATTTCATTTTTACAACTCACACTTTCACAAGAGGGATTACCATGAAAAAGATTGTTCTGACCGGCGGCGGAACCGCCGGCCATGTCACGCCGAACATTGCCTTGCTCCCGGCTCTGAAGGAAGCGGGCTATGAAGTGCATTATATCGGATCCCATGACGGGATCGAAAAAGAGCTGATTGAGCGCACCGGAATTCCGTACTACGGTATTTCCTCCGGCAAACTGCGCCGTTATGTAGATTTGAAGAATCTTTCGGATCCGTTCCGTGTAGTCAAGGGAATCGGCGATGCCAGAAAGCTCCTGAAAAAGCTGAAACCGGACATCATCTTTTCCAAAGGCGGATTTGTCGCCGTTCCGGTGGTTCTCGCCGCGCGGAGATTAAAAATCCCGGCAATCATCCACGAATCTGATATGACGCCCGGACTGGCCAACAAGATCTGCATTCCAAATGCGGTAAAAGTCTGCTGCAATTTCCCGGAAACGCTGCAAAATCTGCCGGCCGACAAAGCTGTCCTGACCGGATCCCCGATCCGCAAGGAGCTGCTGTCCGGCGACGCACTGAAAGCCCGCTCTTTCTGCGGCTTTGCCGACGACAAACCTGTCATCCTGATGATCGGCGGCAGCCTCGGCGCCGTCGCCATCAATGAGTGCCTGCGCGAAGCACTCCCGACCCTGCTGAAACGCTACAACGTCGTACACCTGTGCGGCAAAGGCAATCTGGACCAGACCCTCGGGAGCGTGCCCGGATATGTGCAGTACGAGTACATCAGCAAGGAACTGCCGGATTTATTCGCGCTGGCCGACATCGTCCTGTCCCGTGCCGGTGCAAACGCGATCTGTGAACTGCAGGCGCTTGCGAAACCAAACCTGCTGATCCCGCTCCCGGCCGAGGCGAGCCGCGGCGACCAGCTGCTCAATGCCGCCTCCTTTGAAAAACAGGGCTACAGTATGGTGCTCCAGCAATCCGATATGAACCGCACTACACTTGTAGAGGCACTGGACAAGTTGTACGAAAACCGCGACCAGTACATCAGAGCCATGCAAAAGAGTGAGCAGGCTGACGCCGTACGCACAATTGTCGGCCTGATCGAGCAGTATAAAAAATAAAGTCACTTAAACACCGGCAAGGCGAGTCAAAAAACGCAGGCGTGCCGGATCAAAAAACATCCACTCAATCTGAACAACCAAAAAACGGCCGCATCCGGTATTACCAGGTGCGGCCATTCTTTTTTCACCAAAATACTCGGCCAGATACTTTCACCAAATATCCATCCAAATATTCAGTCAAATATCATCTTGAGTGTCTCTACATCATCTTCTGTCATCCGAAGATTGGTTTCCAGCGTCTTCCCGTCTGTCCCCTTCGCTTTGATCTCCAAAATCATCCCGGGTTCGAGTATTTGCCTGTTCACCGCTTTACAAAATGGAGAAAATTTAGGATGCTGGCGGTTGAAAACATCAAGACGCCCTTTCAGTTTCATCAGATTCATCGGGTTTATAGCCATGTAAGTCTCCTGTTTTTTATATCGCTGTTCGGGGCGGTTGACTCTGGTATCATCAGATCTCCAGGAGATCACTGAATGCCTGCAGCGCGCCGTCTGTTTCGTGAGCCAGAACGCGTTTTGCCAGCAGCTTGCCGAGCTGAACGCCTTCCTGGTCGAAGCTGTTGACATTCCACAGGAATCCCTGGAACATAATCTTATTCTCAAAGTGTGCCAGCAGCGCGCCCAGAGACTCCGGATTGAGCTGCTCGCCTGTGATCAGGCTGGACGGACGCCCGCCTGCGAAGTATTTGTTCGGATCCTCATCGTCCTTGCCGCATGCGAATGCCATGATCTGTGCCACAACATTTGCGCAAAGCTTCTGCTGGCTGGTGCTGCCCTGAATGTCGA
>CAZRNI010000081.1:0-8918 GCA_964601425.1 uncultured Eubacterium sp.
AGTTCTCTGTGAATCGCATCAAACAATGCAATGCCCGGTCCTTTGCGCAGTTCTCCGTTCTCCGCAGTCTTCTCACCGTACGGAATTGCATAGTAGGAATCCAGCCCGTTGAAATGATCAATCCGAATCACATCGTAGAATTCATGATTCTTTTTGATACGGCTGATCCACCATTTGAATCCGTCTTTTTTCATGAATTCCCAGTCGTAGATCGGATTGCCCCAAAGCTGGCCGGTTGAGGAAAATGCATCCGGCGGTGTACCTGCGACATCAACAGGGCGGTGATCTGCGCCAATCAAAAACTGTTCCTGATGTGCCCACGCATCTGCGCTGTCCATGGCGACATACAGCGGAATATCTCCGATGATCTTGACACCTTTCTCCGTCGCGTATGCATGCAGCGCATCCCACTGCATGTGGAACATATACTGCTGAAAATAGAAAAATGCAATCTGGTCTGACAGCTCTTCTGCTGCAGTCTCCAGTGCCTTTTTATCCCTGCTGCGCAAGCCGGGATCCCAGCTGATCCACTCCTGTCCGTCACGGCTGTTCTTAATTGCCCGGAACAGTGCAAAATCCTCCAGCCAGTATTCGTTTTCCTTTAGGAACGCGAGATATTCTTCTTCTTTCTGTCCTCCCTGCTCGACAAACCGGTCAAATGCGATACGCAGAACCTCAAATCGGCTGTTGTACAGTGCACCGTAGTCAACACGTTCCGGATTGCTGCCAAAATCATGCCGGCTGCATTCATCCTCGTGCAGAAGTCCTTTTTTTATCAAATCCTCAAAACAAATGAAATAAGGATTTCCCGCGAATGTCGAGAAGGACTGATACGGCGAATCACCGAAACCGGTCGGACCGATCGGCAGAATCTGCCAGTAACGCTGTCCCGCATCATGCAGAAAATCCACAAACTCATATGCTTCTTTTGAAAAACATCCGATCCCGTATCTTGACGGAAGGGATGAAATCGGATATAAAATACCACTTTCTCGTAACATACTACACTTCTCCTCCTCTTTTCAGCACTGCAGCAGTTACAGTCCGCAAATCACATCTTTTCTCTTTGCAAAGCATGCCTGTTCCAGATACTATACAGTACCTTTTTCCTCTCTTGGCAAAGCAGGCCTCTTCCAGATGCTATACAGTACCTTTCATTGCTGCAGTAAATAGTATTTTACACAATTTCCCCAATCCCTGCAACCATCGCGGCATCCGGCATGTTATACTCTATTTATTATAATCCGATGTATTTCTTTTGGGTTTTCCGAAAAGATACCAATTCCGGAATAACTGTATCCGCATATGCTTTACGAGGTATACCATGTACTACTGTATTGCCAATCCATCCGCAAGATCCGGGGGACGTGACACTGTACTCCCGAAGCTGCTTTCCTATTTCAGAAAACAGGGGATACCCTGCCGCCTTTACTTCACAAAAGGTCCCGGCCACGCCTGCCTTCTGGCACGCAAAATCACATCCCGGGTCAAAACAGCTGTCGATATTGAACCAGTTAATCTGATCGTCGCAGGCGGCGACGGCACATTTAACGAGGTAATCAACGGCATTGACAACTATGACCATGTGCGGCTGGCGTTTCTTCCGGTCGGCTCCGGCAATGATCTTGCCCGCGGGCTGGATCTTCCAAAGGATCCGTCTGTTCTGATCCGGCGGATTGCCGCTGGAAAGGTTCGCAGACGTCTCGATCTGGGAGCCGTACATTTTCATACAGTCTCCGATATCCGTTCCCAAAAAACTGCCGGGGACAAACGTATTCCTGCCGCTGGCATCAGACCAGCCCCGGACAATACCACGGAAGCCTCCGGATCTGAATCAGCTGGCGGCATCGCTTCCGGCGGCCTGACACACCGTTTTGTCATCAGCTCCGGCATCGGGTTTGACGCGGCCGTCTGCGAGGAGGCACTTTCTTCCGGCATCAAGAACATGCTGAACCGCTTCCGCCTGGGAAAACTTTCCTATGGAACCATTGCACTCCGTCAGATTCTTTTTGCAAGAAAAGCGGCCTGTGACATTCTTTTGGATGACGGCCGTTCCCTGCATCTTGATAAAATGCTGTTTTCCGCGATTATGAACTGTGCTTACGAAGGCGGCGGCTACCGTTTCGCACCAGACGCCGACCCGTCCGACGGATGCATGACACTTGTGGCCGTCGGAGATATTCCGGTGCTCAAGGCAATCCTCTCTTTTCCGGCGGCACATGCCGGAAAATATTTCAACATCAAAGGTGTGCATCACTTCACGGTCCAAAGTGCGGAAATCCGCACAAGGAGGCCGCTCTGGGTACACACCGATGGGGAAGTTTCATTTCAGTCAGACCACATCTCTGTCAAATGCCTGCCGCAGCGGCTGGCAATGCTCGTCTGAATAATTACACTGCAGGTCAGCCGGCGTCAGGAACACATCTCCGGCAGCAGCCGGCAATACTGATCTGAGAAATACGGTCCTGAAAAATATGGTCCTGAAAAAAACATCACCGGAGCAAATATAAAAATCCCGGTGATGTTTTTTCGTTCATGTTATTCAAGTCTCGCTCGCGAGACTTGGCGCGGAACCCCGCGGAGCGTTGAACTCCCGATCCGTGTTGATTATTTAAAAATCCGCGCCAGTTCAGGTGCAATCTGTTTAATGGAACGACTGCTGGTGTTTATGAAAAGATCATAATCCAACAGTTCTTTCCATCGCTCACCCGTAAAAGTCTCATAGTAGTTTGCGCGGTTCTTGTTGACGCGGTTGATCTGCTTGCGCAGCTCATTATCTGTCATATTTTCATCCGCAGGTGCTTTTTCGCGGCAGCGCTTCATACGCGCGCCCATGTCGGCATAGACAAAAATACGGAACGGATTCATATCACGAAGAATGTAATTTGCACAGCGTCCGACAATGATGCAGTCCGACTTTTCCGCAAGCTCACGGATGATGCGGCTCTGGGACTGGGAGATCTGGCTCACCTGATTAAACATCTCGTCACCGCCCAGATAGAATCGGTTTCCGATGGTAATCGGATAAGAATAAAACGGCTTGCGGTAGAAGACATTTCTGACGTACTCCTCAGAAAGCTCTGTTTCCTCTGAGATTGCCTCGATAATCTCATGGTCATAGTAAGCGATCTGCAATTCTTCTGAGAGACGGCGCGCCAGTTCGCGTCCGCCGCTTCCAAATTCACGGTTTACAGTAATAATCTTGTTCATACTTGTTTTCCTGTCCTCCATTTAATGTGCCATTTCCTGCCCAAGTCCCGCCTCAAGTCTCATTTTAATACATGCTCAGGACGTCGCCTTTCGCAGGGCATCTGTCACAATGCGCAGTGCCTTGAGACGTGCATAGCGTTTATCAACCGATTCGAGAATATGCCACGGTGCAAAAACGGTGTTGGTCTTTTGCAGCATCTCATCGATTGCCGCTTCATACAAATCCCATTTTTCGCGGTTCCGCCAGTCTTCATCCGTAATCTTCCACTGTTTTTCCGGCGTATTCTGACGCGCTGTAAAACGCTCAAGCTGTGTCTGGCTGTCGATCTGCACCCAGAACTTGAGTACAACGGCGCCCCAGTCTGTCAGGATCCGTTCGAACTCGTTGATCTCATTATACGCCCTCTGCCAGTCATTTTCACTACAAAATCCTTCCAGGCGCTCTACCATAACACGCCCGTACCAGGTCCGGTCAAAAATGGCAATGTGTCCGGTACGCGGGAGCCGGTTCCAGAAACGCCACAGATAATGACGCGCTTTCTCGTGCGGCTCCGGGCTGGCAATCGGATGGACAATGTATCCGCGCGGATCAAGTGCACTGGTAATGCGCTTGATATTACCGCCCTTTCCAGCTGCATCCCAACCCTCATAGCCGATGATGACCGGCACTTTCTTCCGGTATAATTTATTATGCAGATCCGATAACTCCACCTGCAGTCTGTCGAGTTCCTGCTTGTAGGTATCCGGATCCACTGTCTTATCCTGCAGGGAAATATCCGCGAGTTTTTCAATTGGCTGCAGAGGGAATGTATTCTGCAGGATCGGCACCGCCAGTGCAGAGTTCTTCAGCGCCGTATCAATTCCCTGATTCAGGAACTGAAGCACCTGCAGTTCTGCCCATCTCTTATCCTTCGCGTCAATAATATACCAGGGAGCATTGGACCGGTTCGTGTCTTCGAGATACTGATCATACACCTCTCTGCAAAGCTTATAATTGGCATTTTCCCAGAGATCATCATCATTGACACGCCATCTTGTATTTTTATCAGAGAGCAGTTCCTCCAGCCGGCGCTTCTGTTCTTTTCTGCCGATATGGAAAAAGAACTTCATGACAAGATAGCCGTTGTCTGTCAGCTGCCGCTCCGTCAGATTAATCTCCCGGATTTTTTCCTGATACGGCGCACCGTAATCAATCTCACCGTTCAGGACGCCGCGCGTCACGCCGCCCATCCAGCATGTATCAAAAAACTTAAACTTGCCCGCCTCCGGGATTTCCACGAAATAACGGTACAGGAATGGTTTTCGCAGATGATCCTCAGTCGCAGGCGCATCCATCGTTGCTACCTGAAAGAAACGCGGATCAATGTTTTCGATCACTTCCCCCATGACGCTGCCCTTACCGGCCGCGCCCCAGCCTTCAAATACAACCATGACCGGAAGCTTCGCCTCTTTGATTTGCAGCTGCCGTGCCGCAAGCTTTTCCCGCTCGGCTGTAAGCTGCTGCCGCAGCATCTCCTTCTCCGGTTTCACTGCTTTCACAAAATCCTTCAGCATCGATCATCACCCCATTTCCGGACCGGTTATTTCCGGCCTTTAAAGTGTTTCCTCTTCCTCTTCAATTTCATTCCACAGTCCCGTCATGATCAGCGCCTGGCAGGCATCTGCAACGGACGAAACCGGCACATAAATCTCATATGCAGTCGGCTCGTCGCTCTGATAAACGGATGCGTCCTTCGGTGCGCCAACCTGCACCTGGCGCGAACGGATCCCCTCGTCCTCGAGAGCAGCCGTTATGTACGCCGCCTGAATAAAACTGACTGTTTTACAAAGTAATGCTTCGTTATCCATATCTGTTTCTCCAATAATTCAAGTCCCGCATCTGAGAGACTTGGCACAGAACCCGCATCGGCTCTGCAAACATCTTCCTTTGAGATATATTTACAACTATATTTTACCCTCTGTGCACCTTCCTGTCAAAAACAGCGCGATAAATAATCCACCAGGCTCCGGCTCCATTCAAGTCCCGCTCCTGCGGGATCTGGCGCTCTACGCGCCTGAGTCAGAGGACTGATCCACTGCGTTCAAAATGCAGAAATCTGTCTTTCCTTCCGGCATATGACATATGGCATAACGCTGACATAACAAGCAATAATCCTGCTCTGTCTCTTCTGATCTGTGATATAATAAATCAAATATTTTACCAAATGCTTTTTTCATGAATTGCATGCAGAGGAGGTTCTTTATGGAAACAACACCTACTGTTAAGAAAAAGACTGTTTTTTCAAATCGTATCGCCCTGCTGATGCTTCTGCTCTGCGGACTGCTTCTGTTCTCTCCGTCATCCGTCTTTGCAAAAGCAAAGAAATTGAAGGTTCGTGCGAAATCCCAGCTGACATCCGTACAGGTTTCATGGTCTGTTCAGAAAGGGGCCGTAAAATACAAAGTGTATCGCGCAGATGCCACCGAAGCCGAAGAAGGCGCGGATTATCCGGTGCTCTCCGAGTATAAAAAAGTAAAAACACTGAAGGGAAACGGCAAAACAACATGGACCGACAAGACTGCTGAAAAAGGCAGATTTCATGCTTATGTCGTAAAAGCATACAATAAAAAAGGCCAGGAAATCGCCAGCAGTTTCAACAAGAATTCCATGGACTATGCATGCTGCGGTGTGCCGATGCCAAACCTGGGAAATAACGGATACGGTGAGAATTTCCTGAACTCCAGAAAAACTCTCTACCTGTGGATTCAGGGAGTGTATTCTGAATTTAATCTGAAAAATACAGATGTGCTGATTTTCCGCAAGACGGCAGGCGGCAAAAAATACAAAAAACTTGCAGCTGTCAAAATGAAAAGCGGAACTGTCGAATATGCTGACAAATCGGTAAAAGCCGGCAAAACCTACTACTATAAGGCGCAGTTCGCAAAAAAATCAGGCGGAAAGACTTATAAATCCAAAAAAACAAAAGCACTTGTTCTTCCCGCTGTAAACTTCAGTGCAAACTACAAGCTAAAGAGTCTGACCCCGGCCGGAACTTACAACCAGGATAAGCTCGAAATAACATTTTCCATGAAAAACAAAGGAAAATACAACGGCAAAACCACGCTTTATGCTCCGGAAAATGACTGGAAGGGATGGTCTGAATACTACAACGGTCAGGATTCCTATTCTGACGGCAGCGAGGTCTATCCGTTCCGCCTGACCGCTTACAGCAAAGACAATAAGACCTGGAAAGCAATCCCGCCGAAAGGAATCAGCCTTCCGAAAAAAGCCCCTTTGTATCTGAAAGGAGAAATTTTAAGAGGCGATCATAACGCAATCCATTATGGTCTTAAAGAAAAAGGATTCGGCATTTCATCCACAGAACAAATGATTCATTACGAAGGCCCGGGCGCCGGCGTTACATACGCCGAACTCAGCCTGTCCAAAGGCAGCGGCTCGGCCTATCAGGAATGGGATTAATGATATGAGTGATATTGATTGGATCATTGGATCGGAACGCGGGATTTGCTAAAATCCAAAAAACTCATAAACGTTTTAAGGGCTGCCTGATCATCTCGATCCGACAGCCCTACCGATGAAAGTTCAGAAGTCTCACTTTATAACCTCTCTTTCTATCAGATTTTTTTGGGATTTCTTATTACAGGATCCCGCCCTTTGAGCCCTATAAAGTGGTCTCACTCCTTGATAATAATATACAGTATCCTAGGTGATTTGTCAATCGTTTTCAGAATATTTCTTATATTTAATATATATTTCTGAATTCTTACGCCCGTGTTACGTTTTGTAACAATCTTATTACTCTTCTTTCTATAAACAGCCTGCAAATTCCTAAGCAGCGAATTTCATCTGAGCTGCGTGGAATTTGGAGGCTGTTTCCCTCATTTCTTAAGCAGCGAATCCTACCCCTTTATCTCATTCTGATACCGCTTCGCCTCTTCCGCGATCACATTGCTCAGAAGCAACAGCGAGATCAGGTTCGGGATCGCCATCAGCGCGTTGAAGATATCGGAGATATCCCACACGATATCCAGTGCCTGGGTCGCACCCACGAATATAATCAGCGAGAAGAATATTCTGTAGAACGTGTTGTATTTCGCCGTCTTAAACAGATACTCAAATCCTTTTTCACCGTAGTACTCCCATCCGATGATCGTTGAAAATGCAAACAGGACGATTCCGATGGAAACGACATATTTGCCGGCCGGCCCGAGGATCGACTCAAATGCCGCGGCTGTCAGGTTGACGCCCTGCAGCGGCTTCCCGTCGGGGCCGAGTGTCCCGAGCACGCCGGAGGATGCGATTGTGAGACCTGTGATCGAGCAGACAATAATCGTGTCGATAAATGTCCCTGTCATGCTGATGTAGCCCTGTCTGACCGGATCTTCCGTTGTCGAAGCGGACGCCGGAATTGCCGCCGAACCGAGGCCTGCCTCATTTGAAAATACGCCTCGCGCAACGCCGTAGCGGATGGTATTCATGACAGACGCCGTCATCGTTCCGGCCACGCCGCCCCCGAAGGATTTCGGATTAAATGCCATTGTGATGATCAGATACAGACCATCCGGAATGTTGCGGTAGTTCAGTGCGATTACGATCAGGCCTGCTGCAATGTACAGGACTGCCATTGCCGGAACGAGAACGGATGACACTTTGGAAATGCTTTTGATTCCGCCGACAATCACCAGAAATGTAATTACCATCAGAACAATTCCGACCACATAATCCGGGACTCCGGTCATCGTAGTCAGGGAACCTGCAATGGAATTCGCCTGCGACAGATTGCCGATTCCGAGCGAGGCCAGGACGGTAAATGCCGCAAACAGCATTCCCAGAACAAGTCCGAACTTCTTATTTTTCAGTCCGTTTTTCATGGTGTACATCGTGCCGCCTGACACTTCGCCGTTCTCATTTTTCTCGCGGTATTTCGCAGCAAGCATGCACTCACTGAACTTTGTACTGAGCCCGAAGAATGCCGAAATCCACATCCACACCAGTGCGCCGGGGCCGCCGGCAAACATGGCAGTCGCGACACCGACAATATTTCCGGTTCCGATTGTTGCCGCGAGTGCCGTCATCAGCGACGCGAATGCCGATACATCACCGTCACCATGGCTTTTCAAGGCATCTTTGCTGAATATATTTTTCAATGCGTGTCCGAGATTTCTCCACGGAAGAAACTTCAGACGGATCGTCAGGAATATACCGGTTCCCACAAGCAGGACCAGCATGGGTGGTCCCCAGACATATCCGTCAATTACCGTGATCATCTGTGCAAATTGTTCCAAAATTCGTACCTCATTTTACTGCTGTATACTTCTGCTTCATTCATTCTGCCTGTCTGTTTTTCCGGATGCTAAAACACTGTGCCTGCGCCGGAACTGCTGCTTCCGGTTTCTGCGTTACGTGATGTGTCATAGCAGATCCTGCACTCGCAAGCCTGTCAGGAAATCCTCTTCCGCCAGAAACCCCTGACGTCTGCGCGCCCGGTCGACGAGTTCCCGCGCCTCAAGCAAAGCATCCGGAAGGTATGCGTCCATCCATTCCTTCCCGGCCTTCTCCCGCCGCTTGATCTCGTCCCAGGTGAGCTGCTCCTGTGCACCTGTGCCAGCAGACTGATTCTGTGTACCGGCACCTGCAGACTGATTCTCTGTGCCTGCTCCGGCAGAATGCTCCTGCGTTCCTGACCCGGCGGCAGAATGCTTCTTTG
>CAZRNI010000082.1:0-1181 GCA_964601425.1 uncultured Eubacterium sp.
AATTCTTTTGCTTAAAAAATCAACCCGCATTGTCATTGTGACAGTGCGGGTTTTTGCGCGTTAGCAATGAGCCGTGCGCAATACTGGCCGACAGGCAATACTTTCAGGTTATTATTTACACATCCGAATCTTCCTCTGTATAATAAGAGGGACAGTTTATCAATATCTTGCGGCTGTAAGGGCATCAATCACATGAAATTCAGAAAAAAAATCCGGATCAGTATTATACAGGAAATCGCGATACTGTTTGCAATCGGCGTTTTAACAACAGGTATTTTTACATATTTCGGACAGCGTGCAATTTCCGATACTGCTGTTCGCAATCAGACTGTGACCCAGGCAAAGCAGGTTGCAAATGAAATCAAGCGGGCGGTTCGTGAGTACCCCGCAGCGAGATGGCTGATGACCTACTGGTATACAAATGCTGATAATCTGGATATTGAGTATGATGTCGGTTTTACGACCGGAACAAAGACAGAAAAGAAGTGCCGTCTCTTCAACGAACACCAGCCGGGTCTGCAGCTGAGGTATCTCAGGGAATTAGAAATCAAAAGGCTGCCGGAAGAAGACCAGAAACTATATGCAGAGATTGCGTATTCGTGGCTGATCACCCGGGTCAATCAGATCAAACGCACATACGGCATTGATTTTATATTTGCAGTTGTGACACAGACGCCTTATACAGAGCAGTTTTTTCTCTTTAGTGCAGCAGACGGCGGTACTGTGCGCGGTACGGAATACCTGCAGGTATACCCGCTCGGACATACCGTTACGGTTGACGCAAGCCTCCAGGAAGCCATGCAGAGTGCGCTGAAGTATTCAGAGCATCTCGCGGATGCAGGTGAATACATGGATTACTATGCATATTTTGACAGGATTGACCAGCATCAGGTGCTCATCGGGCTGACATTCAGCAAGAATACGATGGACAAAGGTATTGAAGCCAGGTTAAAAAGCGGATTGAAGAATTCACTGGTGAATCAGATTGTCTTATCGCTTCTGATCCTGCTGCTTCTGGTCTTTTTCTTCCTGCGTCCGCTTAATAAGGTACAGAGAAACATTCGCCTTTATCAGAGAACCAAGGACAGCGGTCAGGTGACAAACAATCTGGAGCAAATCCGGGCACATAATGAGATCGGCCAGCTGGCAGAAGATGTATCAGACATGGTCAGAGAAATCGA
>CAZRNI010000082.1:1191-3721 GCA_964601425.1 uncultured Eubacterium sp.
GACGAGCATGTTGCGCACATCGAAACCATTACCAGTGAAAAAGAGCGCATAGAAACAGAACTGTCTCTTGCAACCCGTATTCAGGCGGATATGCTGCCAAATGATTTTCCGGCATTTCCGGAGCGGCAGGAGTTTGATATCTATGCAACAATGGATCCGGCCAGGGAAGTCGGCGGTGACTTCTATGATTTCTTCCTGATCGACGAGGATCACCTGTGTATGGTCATGGCAGATGTCTCAGGGAAGGGGATCCCGGCGGCGTTATTTATGATGGCTTCCAGAATTATTCTGGCAAATAATGCGATGATGAAGAAATCTCCTGCGGAGATTCTGATGGATACAAATGATGCGATTTGTTCCAATAACCGGGAGGAGATGTTTGTAACTGTCTGGCTGGGAATATTGGAGATTTCAACCGGTAAAGTAATTGCGGCGAATGCCGGACACGAATATCCGGTTCTGAAGCATCCGGGCAGAAAATTTGAGTTAATAAAAGATCCGCACGGATTTGTTATCGGAGGTATGGAAGGCCTTAAATTTAAGGAATATGAATTCCTGATGCGTCCCGGCTCGAAACTGTTTCTGTATACGGACGGCGTGACAGAAGCGGCAGATGCAGGAGAAGAGATGTTTGGCCTAAACCGTATGCTTGCTGCACTGAATGAGCAGACAGACGGAACGCCGGAGAATGTACTTGCCTCTGTAAAGCAGGCAGTTGATGACTTTGTCAAAGACGAAGAACAGTTTGATGATCTTACAATGATGTGTGTATCCTATTCCGGACCGGAGAAATAAGACGCAGCGGGAGAAGAATCTGTGGAACTATCGGATTTGATTGCTTATGCAAAAGAAAAATATCATATAGAGGAACAGCATAAGTGGAAGGATTTTCCGAGGTTCTCTGTGCTGTGCCATCCCGATACCGGAAAGTGGGTCGCACTTCTGATGCGGCAGTGGGACACGGATACAGGTACAGAGATCCAGCGCTGTGACCTGAAGTGCGGTGCACAGAGTCTTTTGGAATACAGAAAGCCGTATTTAACAGCACCCGTCAGGATGAAAGGAAAGAAGTGGATCGGCGTCGCATTTGAAAAAGGGACGGAGCCCGAAGTTGTCTGCAAACTATTTGACCGGGCCGTCACATCAGGGGATCAGCGCGGTTATACAGTTGTACTGCGTGATCGTTCCCTGCGTGAGAACAGGCCCGGGCACCATTTCACAGACACCGGACTTGATTTTGCGGGAGCAGAAAGGCGGAAGGAGACGCAGAGTTCTGTTTCTGCGCCGCAAACACGGGAGTCTTTCCGGGTGACACCGGAGAATTCGGCGGCTGCTTCAGAAGCGCCGCAGCAGATCACATGGAAGGATGTCTCCCTTCCGTTTCCGGGAGAAAGAGGCAGGGGCTTTCAGGACAGGGAGGAAAAAATCCCGGAGCGGATCCGGCAGATGCGGCGTCTGTATGATTACGGGAGAAACTCGGTAGAAAGCAGGGCAAAAAACTTTTTCCGTCAGGCAAAATTTATGGAAGACTATGACGACGATGCACCCTGGAAGGGCGGCATCGTATGTTATTTTCCGACCTATCACGATCTGACGACAAGACAGCTGCGCGGATATTTTGCGTGGCGTACAGATGTTAGAAGCGGGATATACCGGCCGATTGCGACGTCTGCGGCATATATTTATGTGTACGAACTGCTCAACGGGATCGGAGCCGTTTCGCCGGAGGACAGTCTGCAGAAGCTGGACATTTTTATTGAAAAATATATTGATTCCGGGATCGGCGATAGCCGGATGCGCAGCAATGTAATGCGCTGGGCGATGGAACTGGCAATTATTTCCGGTCTTCCGCCTGCGTCTGCGCGGGAATATATGGACCCGGATCTGCTGGAAAGAGACACCGCTATGATCACTTTGCGGAATCCGTCGGAGCGTACGGATGATGAAATCATTCAGGCCCTGTGTTATTTTGGCGGAAAAAAACAGGCACAGTCCCCGGTGCTGACAGCGGCAGGAGAAAAAGGCAGATATCTGTTTGCAGAAGCCTGGAAAACAGCTCTGAAGCACTTCCGGCAGGAGGATAAAGATTTATTTACCGCTTGCTTCGGAAAGCCGGTTACACGCAGGTGGTACCCGCTTTCCAATGCTGTCTATTATCAGGACAAACGTCCGGAAGATATCGAATATACGCTGGACGCATGCAGGACATACATTTGCAAGGACGGCACCTGGCTGGTGAAATCATTTGAAAAACTGACAGTTGACCGGGACCGGATCAGGGGCTTTTTGCACACGGCAGACCTGCTGCTGCGACGCTATCTGAAAACCGGACGTTATCTGCGGGAAAAGCCGGAGGAAAACTGGGCAGTCCCGTTTGTGCAGATGGTGATTCAGACGGATGAGCAGGCGGTGATCGAGGCGGCCAGACCCAAAATCACGATTGATTTTTCCGGTCTGGAGAAGATCCGGCAGGATGCACTTGTGACGCAGAACAGCCTGCTGACGGAGGAAGAGCAGGAGCAGCAGAACA
>CAZRNI010000082.1:3821-8917 GCA_964601425.1 uncultured Eubacterium sp.
GCCTGCTGACAGAAGAAGAGCAGGAGCAGCAGAACAGCCTGCTGACAGAAGAAGAGCAGGAGCAGCAGAACAGCCTGCTGACAGAAGAAGACCGGGAACCGACAAACAGTCTGCTGCCAGAGGAAGACACAGTGGCACAGGACAGACTTCTCCCGGAGGACGAGAAAGCAACAGCGGCGCTGAATTCAGCCGCAGAACCGCAGATACCGGACGCACAGTCACAGGAGCTGCCGGAACAAAAGTTACCGGAACAGGACCTGCCGGAGTCACAGGAGCTGCCGGATATTCCGCTGGATCCCGTACAGATCCGCATCCTGCAGATGCTGCTGCAGAACGACTCGCCGGATACATTCATCCGGGAGCATCATCTGATGCCGTCCATTGTCGCTGACACAATCAATGAAGCATTATTTGATGAGATCGGTGATGCGGTTCTCGCCTGTGACGAGGACCGGCTTTCACTTGTAGAAGACTATATAGAAGAGATCGAAGAACTTCTCGGAGGAATACAGACTACATGACAACGAAGCAAAAAGTACCAAAACGCATTTCCAGGACTGTGCTGAATTCCCTCAAAGGCGGCGTTGTCCCGCGGATCGGACTGCCCTATATCACCGTGGGCCGGAAAAATGAAATTGAAGCACTTCTGCACGATGTCGACATCATTTCAGAAGGCGGCGCGTCCTTCCGCTTTATTGTGGGGCGGTACGGTGCAGGAAAGAGCTTCCTGCTGCAGACCATCCGCAATTACGTCATGGACCGGGGATTTGTGGTTGCGGATGCAGATCTCTCGCCGGAGCGGCGCCTGCAGGGTACCCGCGGGCAGGGGCTGGCGACCTACCGGGAACTGATCGGCAATCTGTCGACGAAAACAAAGCCGGAGGGCGGCGCACTGACGCTGGTGCTGGACCGATGGATCAGCGCCGTGCAGAGCGAAGCCGCGCAGGAGACCGGGCTGTCCCCGGACGATCCGGCGCTGGCTGCTGCGACGGATCAGAAGATCTATGCTGTGACCGCATCGGTCAGCGAACTCGTACATGGCTTTGAATTTGCAAAGCTGCTGTCGGCTTACTATCATGCCTATGTGGAGGGCGACGACGACACCAAGGCAAAGGTCGTCCGCTGGTTCCGCGGAGAATACGCGCTGAAACGGGAGGCGAAGGAAGAGCTGGGCGTCAACATCATCATCACAGACGATGACTGGTATGATTACCTGAAACTGTTTGCGGCATTTTTCCGCCAGGCGGGCTATGCAGGGATGATGATCATGGTCGATGAGCTGGTCAACCTCTATAAAATTCCGAATTCCATCACCCGTCAGTATAATTATGAAAAAATGCTGACGATGTACAATGACACCCTGCAGGGCAAGGCAAAGTATCTCGGCATTATTATGAGTGCGACCCCGCAGGCGCTGGAGGACAAGCGGCGGGGGATTTACAGCTATGAGGCGCTGCGCTCAAGGCTTGCGGAAGGCAGATTCTCCCGTCCCGGTGCCCGGGATCTGCTTGCGCCGGTGATCCGCCTGGATCCGCTGACGGCCGAGGAGATGCTGGTGCTGTGCGAGAAACTCGCAGACATGCATGCCGGCTTATATGGATATGACAGAAGTGTGACAACAGAGGATCTTGCGGGATTTATCAAAGTAGAATACGGCCGGATCGGTGCAGACCAGAACATCACGCCGCGTGAAGTGATCCGCGATTTTATTGAACTGCTGGATCTGCTGTACCAGAATCCGGGCATGCATCTTGCGGAACTGCTGGAATCAGAATCCTTCTCTTATACAGAGTCAGAAGCGGTCTCCAATACCGCAGAAAAAGGATTTGTGGAGTTTACGATATGAATGTGTATGAACGATACGCACCGTGGATTCAGGAATATATTTACCAGTCCGGCTGGCAGACGCTGCGCGCCGTGCAGAATGCTGCGGGAAATGCGATTTTCGGGACAGATGAAAATGTTCTGCTGACGGCCTCGACAGCATCCGGCAAGACAGAGGCGGCTTTTTTCCCGATCCTGACCCTGCTGGATGAAAATCCCTCTGCGACGGTCGGTGTGCTGTATATCGCGCCGCTCAAGGCACTGATCAATGATCAGTTCGGGCGACTGAATGAACTGTGCGAGGAGGCGGGAATTGCGGTAAATCGCTGGCATGGGGATGTTGCACAGTCCAGAAAGCGGAAGCTGCTGCGAAAGCCCTCCGGCATCCTGCAGATCACGCCTGAATCGCTGGAATCTCTCATGATCAATAAACACATGGAAATTCCGTCGCTTTTCGGCGATCTGCGCTTTATCGTAATCGATGAAATTCATTCCCTTCTGCGGGCGGACCGCGGGCTGCAGACCTTCTGTCTGATCGAACGCCTGTGCCGGCTTGCCGGCTGCAATCCGCGCAGAATCGGCCTGTCTGCGACGATCGGCAATCCGGAGGCGGCAGGGGAATTCCTTGCGGCGGACAGCGGCCGGGGAACGGTCATTCCGAAATTTGACGGCGGTAGGGAAGTCTGGCGCCTCAGCATGGAGCATTTTTACAATACCGATCCGCAGGCGGATGCCGGCAGAGAGATTGACATTGAAACACCGCTTCTGGAGGAGGCAACGGATACGGCACCGAGAGCAGCGGATCCCGGAATCGGCTATATTTTCGAGCATACCAGAGGCAAAAAATGTCTTGTATTTACGAATTCCCGTGAGGAGTGTGAGGCCGTCTGCCAGTATCTCCGGCAGTACTGCGAGGCAAATCATGAGCCGGACCGGTTCCTGATTCATCACGGAAATCTCTCCGCTTCCTACCGCGAAAGTGCGGAGGATGAGATGAAGGACGATGACTCCTTCATGAGTGTGTGTGCCACGGCAACACTGGAGCTCGGGATCGACATCGGCAGACTGGAGCGTGCATTTCAGATTGACGCGCCGTTCACGGTTTCCGGATTTCTGCAGCGCATGGGACGGACCGGCAGAAGAGGCGATCCCTCCGAGATGTGGTTTGTCATGCGGGAAGAACACCAGGAAGCAAGAGCGATGCTGCCGGATTTCATTCCGTGGCATCTGATTCAGGGAATTGCGCTGGTGCAGCTTTACATCGAGGAGCGGTTTGTCGAACCGCCGCGGACAGAGCGGCTGCCCTACAGCCTGCTGTATCATCAGACCATGAGTACCCTCGCGTCCTGCGGGGAAATGACGCCCGCAGAGCTTGCGTCACGCGTATTGACGCTGAACTGTTTTCACCGCATCACACAGGATGATTACCGCATGCTGCTGCGGCATCTGCTGGAAATCGATCACATCAACCGCACAGAAAACGGCGGTCTGATCGTCGGCATCGCCGGGGAACGGATTGTCAACCAGTATAAATTCTACGCGGTCTTTCAGGAAAATATCGAATACACCGTACACGCCGGCTCCGAGCAGCTCGGCACGATCGTCAAGCCGCCGCCTGTCGGCGACAAGATCGCGATCGCAGGCCGCGTCTGGGTGGTAGAGGAAGTTGACCACAAGCGGCGGGATGTGTACTGCAATCTCGTGAAGGGCAACATTCCGGCATATTTCGGTGACGTGGCGGGTGACATACACACGCGGATTCTCGAGCGGATGCACGCGGTTCTGGCAGAAGAGAAGAACTATCCGTATCTGATGGCGCACGCAGTGTGCCGCCTGGCCGATGCGAGAGAGACCTTCCGGAAGGCGTCGATGCAGAACCGGCCCCTCATTCATCTTGGCGGAAAGATGTGGGCGCTGTTTCCCTGGGTGGGAAGCTATGCATTTCTCGCAATGGAGCGTTTCCTGAAAATCCGCTGTGCAAAGCGGCTGGGCCTGAAGGGACTGAATGCCTCCCGCCCGTATTATATGCAGTTCACGATGCAGGCAGACGAACAGGCATTTTATGAAATCGTGCGCGAAGAGGCAGCAGTGGAATTTGATCCGCTGGAACTGGTGTACCCGAAAGAGGTGCCGGTCTTCGAAAAATATGATGACTTTGTCCCGGCTGAGCTGGTCCGTAAGGGCTTTGCGTATGGAGTGCTGGATCTTGAGGGAATGAAACAGCGGATTCGTTCCTGGGGACGTGAATAAACAAAAAAGGCCTGTTGAGTTTGATACATCTTTCAGCAGGTGTCCCCAGCCTCAGATGATGCGCCCCGCATTGGAGAGGAGATTTGAAATTGAGATATCGTTTAAAAACCTTATTACTGACATTGGTGCTGAGCTGCGCGTTATTGAATGGCTGCGGACAGTCTTCTTCTGATGCAGCGCTGAATACAGAGCCATCAGCCGTTTCAGTCGTCAGTGAGCCGGAAACAGAAACCGCTTCATCTGCCAGTGAGCGTGAAACAGACGCCGCTTCATCTGCCAGTGAGCCGGAAACAGAAGCAGAAACCCTCTACGCATCCAGTCAGCCGGTGGCAGATTCGCCTGAATGGGTGACAAAGCTGGACGCAGCAAAGGATGCAGAACAGCTGATTGTCGTGGCGGGGGTTGACAAAACAACGGCCTATGTCACAATGCATGAAAAAGACGCAGAAGGAACATGGAAACAGCTGATTGCAACACCGGGATTCATCGGCCTGGACGGACTGGGTGACGCCAATATAAATGATTGCTACACCCCGGTTGGAACATTTACGATAGACAAAGCGTTCGGAATCGCAGATGATCCGGGCTGTCAGATGGAATACACGAAAGTAGATGATACGTATTATTGGTCCGGAGATCCGCGTGAGGGCATGCATTTCAATGAACTGGTTTCGATCAAAGATGTGCCGGATATGGACACAGAAAACAGTGAGCATATCACTGATTTCGACTATGCCTATCAGTATGTTCTGAATATGGGTTATAATTCAGAATGTGAATATGAAAAGGGATTTGCGTTTTTCCTGCATTGCTTCCGTATGAACCGGACCTATACCGGCGGCTGTGTGGGCGTGCCGGAAAATATTATGAAATACATCATGCAGCATGTGAAGCCCGGCTGTAAGATCACGATCGATTCACTGGAAAACTTCGGCGGCGACCTGGACGCATGAAATATTTATGATTGGAACCAATAGCGGAAAGAGATTGAGAAAAGAGCCTGATTACGTTATAATAAATGG
>CAZRNI010000083.1:0-8903 GCA_964601425.1 uncultured Eubacterium sp.
TATCCTGATAGTTCTTCGACATCTTCGTATGTCAATTCCTTTTCTGCCATGCGGTTTTTAATTGCCTTTTCGTAATTGAGCATGTTCATCCTCCTTTGCGTCTGCAGGAACTGCGCTGCGGACCGGGCTGATACGGCAGTGCAGCTCCTGCTCAGTGGTAGTTCAGGACTGCCGACCTCCGTCAGCTGACGCCTGACGGTGCTATAATAACCGACGCGATTGTTCCGATTTTTCCACGTGAAACTTAACCACATTTCGTGAAATTATACTGGTCCTATGCACGACCTGTTAATAGTTACGTGCGTCGGGTATTACCTATCTTCGAGCCATCTATTCTCCTTTGTGTAAAATCCATATGCAATGGCTGCCGTTAACACGCTCCAAATAATCCAGAATATCACTCTGGCTACTTTGTTTTTCATGGCAATGACTTCTAGTGTCTGATCTATTGTCTGCTCTTCGTAAAAATCACTGTCGTCGCGAATTGTTCCGTTTTTGATCTCTGTATATACAGTTCCTGTATACTTTGTTTTTGATCCATAGTATTTATATCTGATCCATCCAGATTCTTTTTTTGTCTGTAGATATTCCGGTTCTGGCACATTTACTTTCGAACTCGGAAATACCCTCCCGCAGAATTGTATTTCTTTGCATTTTATTATTTCTCTATCAACTTCATCCCGCGTCCAATATGTTTCTGTGTGTACTTGTGTATGACCTTTTCCATCAGAAGTGGTGTATGTGCGCGTATGCATCGTGTATCTCTCTTTAATTTTCTTTACGCACATGTACTCTCCGTCCAGTTCCGGATATCCTACTGTGTCTACCGCTGCCAGTTCGCCATATACAAACGCATTCCCGACGTCTGTGTCCAATGCATACTCAAACAAATCCGTCGACTCTATCTTTACTGCTTTTGCATATGTCTCCTTGCGGTCGTTCTGACTGTCGAATATGTATTCGGACATTTTCAAACCGCATATGATCATTGCTGATATAATTGCAATGCTGAATATTATTTCACGTCTCGTTATTTCCATTTTCCTGATCCTCAAACAGATTTTGTGGAGCGTCATGAGGTGCTTCATAATCCAGCATCTCGTAGTCCTGTATTTCATAACCCGTCAGGTACAGCAGTTGTCGATTCGGAAACTTACGAACATATCTCCTGTACTCTTTCACCGCCTTGTTGTAATTGCTTCTGTGCTCTGCGATCATGTTCTCTGTGATTGACAATTCGTTCATCAGGGTTTTGTAATTTTCATTCGCCTTCAGTTCCGGATACGCTTCTGCCACTGCCGCAATCGTTGCGGTTATATTTTCCAGATTCTCACTGTTTTTCGATCTTTCTTCGACTATGTTCTCAAGCGTGTCAGCTTCGTGCTCGTTATAATTCTGTACGCATTCCGCAAGATTATAGACCAGATCGACTCTTCTCTTTTCCTGTACTTTAATATCCGCATCCGCTGTGCTTATACTCTCTTCAAGCGATATAGCGTTGTTCTTTGGCATGTTTAGTGCAAATATAAATGCTATTATTGCCATAATTGCAGCTGCCGCTATTATCAGTTTTCCTTTCATCGGTATCTCCTTTCATTTTTGCGCCCGTCCGGCTTCCGGGCGCGATACGTGAAAAAATCCCTGTTTGTTATGGCCGGTTACAGGTAATTCTTACCAACAATCCGCATCCAGTCTTTGTGTGAGTGGATTTTTTCAAAGACTCGCTGTGCGTCCTGCTGGATCAGAAGCATGTTGTCGTGATTGGAGTGTACCGCTGCCGCGGATCCGCGATGATGCGGCAGGCACAGATACACCTTCAATCCGTTTTCTTCCGAGATCCGGCGTCCCGCTGCCCCGGGAATTACATGATGCTCTTCCAGGTACGTGTGCATCCTGTAATCTCCTTCCAGTCTCATGCAGAGATAGCATGTGCAGTCTCTCTCGTGCAGGATGCTTTTCGGATGCCGGATCCTTCTCTTCTTTGTCTTGTTTTTCAGGTATTGCATCAATCACCAGTCTGCCGATAATACGGTTTCTTTCTTCGTGGTATATTTCAGTTCGATTGATCCGCCTTTCTTGTACATGGCCACGATGCCGCCTTCCGGCGTGACGCAGGTGATCCGCTTAACGTCTCCTGTATAAATGATCCCTTTGGCGTCCTGGAGGATATCGGCAATCTCCGGATATTCTTCCCGGAACAGCAATTCGATGTTATCAGAGCACCTTTCAATAACCAGCTGCGTCGCCCTCCAGTCGGATCCATCCTTGCAGTTGCATTCGACCGTCGCCTGATGGCAGGCCTCTTCCGTTTCGATGCCTTCCGGCGTGCTGTCCGGCAGATCCACATACCGCGTCTGGCCGCAGAAGTTACATGTCCCCATTATTGTTTTCATAGACGACGCCCTCCTTTCCCATCAACTCATTCACTTCTCCGATGATCGGTTTCAAGTCGTCGATGATTTCGTACAGTTCGTCATGCGTGATGTCTTCCGTGTATGCGATCGCATCCAGTATCATGCACAGCATCAGTTTCTTCTCGTGCATGGTCTTGCAATCATTGATTTCATTGACCACTGCTTCGCATCTTGTGAAACACTCCATGAATTCTTCCGGCGTCATCTCCTGAATTTCTCTCAGATCCATTTATTCCTCCCTGATGTACAACTCGTGTTTGCCTGACAATATCTGCTTTTCCTCTTCCGACATCTGATATCCGTACAGTCCCAGAATTTCATATGCCCTTCTCTGCTCGTCTGTGCGGTCGTTGTTTTCGAAATTCCCGCGCCATCCGATCATTGCGCTGCCGTCTCCGGCATTTCTGATCACAGAAGCAACCAGCAGGACTGTCGTTCCGAGATCCCGCAGTTCTTCTCTTGCTTCCTGTTTTGCTTCGTCCGTTTTCAGATCCCACCATGAATATCCTTTCAGATACTCCCACAATCCTGATTTATCCAGGGCAGTGTAGTGATTGAATATATAATCCCAGCATTTGCGCTGGATCTCTTCTTCAGGCACGTCCGTCTTGTAGGATCCGTCTGCAATTCCATCTACGAAGAGCCTTCTGTCCTCGTAGTATTTTTGGCAGAGTTCTTTGAACGCCTTCTTCCTGCGCTTCAACTCTTTTTCTTTGTCGTCTTTTTCAATCTCTTTTGTGCTCTTTCGTTTTGGCACTACGATATACAGCGATCCGTATTGAACTGCGTACCGCGGCACCTCTCCATCTTCCAGATCCAACGTGAATTCCTTCTGCGGATTGTCCAGAACGATTTCGACGAGCACATCGTACTTTCCGGACCATTTCCAGTTCGTTTCTGATTTCGGGATCGGCTTCGCCTCCGGTATCTGTTTCAGAATCACCGCCGCCTGCAGTTCTCTCTGCTCTTCCATCTCCGCATTTTCCGCCTGCCGGCGGATCTCGTTCGAACTGTATGCTCCCTTCAGGATCTCGTTCCGCTTCTTGATATCCTTGACCTTCTCCAGGGCATACAGGTCTTTGAGCGACAACTGAAAACTTTCATCCTCCTGCTTTTTCTTCAGTTCCTTCTGATCCAGCTTTGCCAGCTGCAGCCGATGCCGGACCGTTGTTCTGGAGAATCCTGTTTTCTCTGCTATGGATTCCTCTGTTTCTCCCAGATCGAGCATCATCTGAAATCCCTGTGCCTGCTCCACGATCGTCAGATCATTGCGCTGCATGTTCTCTTCCAGCATGATCCCGACCTGATCCTTATGCGTCAGGCCGAATACGATCCGCGCCGGCACCTGATATACACCGGCCTTCCTTGCCGCAGCCAGTCTCCTGTGACCGATCAGACAGATATACTTGACCGGATTGTCATCATCCACCGGCACGACTGTCAGATTCTGCATGATACCGTTCTTTTTGATCGATTCCGTCAGTTCTTCCAGATCTCCCAGATCCTTCCGCGGATTATCCGGATGCGGCTCGATGTCGGTAATGTGCAGCGTTGTCAGTAACGAGTCATCTAACAACATTCAGTGTTTCCTCCTTCATGATCTGCTTCTTGATTTCTCCCTGCAGCCAGCTGCTGTACTCATGCCGGTTTGATTCTGTTCCGATCTCTGTGATCCGCAGCTCCTGCAGCCTCTGTGTGATGCTTTTCCATATTTCCGCGTGTTTTACCGGCTCTCCGTTTGCTCGGATCCAGCCGGCCTTCTGCCACTCCGGCGCTTGTTTTATAAGTGCCTGCAGGATATATGGATCTCTGGCATAGATAAATAACTCACATTTTCCAGTCAGCCTGTGAACTGCTTCGTTCAGTGCGGTCAGTACCGCGCCGTGAAATGTTTCTGTCACTTTCCCGAATCCTTCCACGGTAACGAGTCTGCCCTGGTATTCACTGGCCATGACATACCCGTACCGATGCGGCCGACATTTCTGTATCTGATTATCTGTTTCGATGTAGATTCCCACCTGCAATTTATTCCCTCCTGCGTATCAGCGTATACGATCGATAAGGATATCCCGTAATCGGATTAATGCCTTCGTGCATGGATTCCTTGTCCAGATAGAATCCCTCCGGGATCCTGATCTTTCCCCATGACTTCCATCGGATCACCTTCTTCTCCGGTTTCGGAAGCGGCATGTTGCGTGAACATGAGTAATCGGATTCCTTCAGTCTGCTTTCCGTCTTCGGCGATTTCGTGATATACGCGGCCAGTTCTCTAAACTCTCCGCGCTCGTACAGCAGCTGATGTGTGACTCTGCCTTTTGTCCACGTCTTCCGCAGCAGGATGTCTGCATCCGGGATCCTGTTGATCACCAGATGGACGTGCCATGCACCCTTTGTTCCGACTTCAATGTTCCGGATCCATCGCAGCTCCTGTCCGCGCTTCCTGTACTCTGCTCTCAGTTTTCGAATACATTGTGCAAAATCTAATTTCGCCTGCTTCAGATCCGGAGGCCGTGCTTCTCTGGCATACGTCAGTGTTACAAAATAATCGTTCACATCGAAATATGTCCGCAGCTTCCTCCTGCACTTCTTCTCTTTGTTCCGCTGATTTACCTTCTCGATCTGTTCCGGTGTCGGTTTCCTCTTCGGTTTTCTCTTCTCTCCCGGCGCTCCGTATCTGGCAGTGTGATATTCCTCAATCTCGATCGCATGAGGGAATCTGTATTTCTTCTGTACGTAAGCCATAGAGATGTCCTAACTTTAATATTGTTATCAAGGTTTCACAGGGGCCTCGAAATCCCCTGCTTTCCTTGCATTTTCGGCCGCATTGGCTTACAATAACCTTGTTCTTCTAGTAGGCTATATTTAGCCGCGGCGTCCGTGTTTTCCCTGAATGCGGGCGCTTTTATTTTTCCATGTTTTCTTCGACGTCTTCCCATTCGCCGAGCTTGTCTACCAGATCTCCGGACATCCAGAGCGTTCCGTTTTCTCCGTAGATCGTCAGCTCCCCTGCGTAGTCGAGCGGGATCCGGAACTTATGCCGGTTTCCCTGAACATGATTGGATCGCGTGTATCGTTTCTGCTTCTTCATTCAATCTCTCCGTTTTCTCTCATTGTTTTCAGATGCCTGTATACCGCTGATTCCGCGCATCTCATTTCTTCCACGATTTCTTTTACTTTCCAGCCGGCTTTATACAACGCCTTTATTTTCCCGACATCGAGCGGCGCTGTTTTCCCGCTTTTCTTCGGAGCGTTCTCGATTCTGTCGCATATCTTCTGCTCTTCCTCCGGATCCATTTCCTCTTCAGCTTCTTCCTGATCCGGTTCGAGCAGATCGCATACACCCTGAAAACAGTCGAGACAGTAGTCGTTCTCCTGAATCTTCTTCGCTTTATCCTCTAGTGCTTCGGATCCGATCTCTGTCACGTCGCCGTACTGGTCATACGAACACGGCACCAGCTTTATCGGCAGTCCGATAATTTCCTTTCGCACTTGTCACAGATGTATATAACCTTCTTCATTCCTCTTCTTTTCCTCCGTGTTTTCCGGCCACATCAGCGATCGTCGCCGTGCATGCGATCAGCACGTATAATCCGCCGACAATTACGCCGATCGGGCTGCCTGCATAGGCCGCTGTCGCGACCCAGCAGATCACCGCGAAAAAAATCCATCTTGCAAAATCAGTTCTTGTCATTTCCATGTTGTTCCTCCCTCATTTAAACAGCGCCAGTATCTGTTCGTCCGAAAGGTTCCGTACCTTGACGATCTTCTTAAGTCTCCCGAACGGGATCTTTGTCGGATCACTCTTGTATCTTCGCAGCGTGCCGGCATCGATCCTCGTCTTCTCTTCCAGTGCCGGTATGCTGACCTTCTGCAGTTTGTCTCCGAATAGGATCTCTCTCTGATCCTGATCCGGATCCCTGCAATAACTCACCCTTGGCATGGTCTTCCTCCCTTCTCATGTCATTGTCGAAGTTCCTGCAGGCCAGTCCGCGGTCCGCTTCCAGACATCTTATGCAGTTGATACATGCCCTGCAGGCTCCTTGTGGTTTCATCTCTTTTTTATCGCCATTTTGGAAAGTACAATTTTGTGCAATCTGCTGGTTTTTAATAATGCTTCATTTAAGTTAGCGTTTCAGGCACAATAATATCGTTCATAGAAACACCGTAGATACTGCACAGTGCTTTGAACTGCGGAACAGTCGGAAATGTCTTCTCCTGTTCCCAGCTTACGAGCGTTGATTGAGCCAGATTTGCCTTGTATTTCTTGTTATAAAGAGCGATTACCTGAACCTGTGTCAACCCAGCATTTACTCTTGCAGCCTTCAAATGCATTGCCAATTAACCCACCTCCGATCTTGCATCTGATTGTTTTTGTTCCTTTCATTCGCCATAATACTTCTTTTAAGTTAGCTTTGTCAATACCTAAGTTAGTATTTTGGCTAATTTAACTATAGATTTTGCTAACTTTCAGACTTATAATGTAAAACACACTGGGGAGAGAAAGGAAATATCGATATGGCTGATGAAGAACTCAGAAGGATATTTGCCAAAAATTTGAACGCCTATCTATCTTTAAATAATTACAAGCAAGCTGATCTTGCGCGACACATGCATGTAACAACTGCTACCACAGCAAAATGGTGCACAGGTCAAACCATGCCTAGAATAGACAAAATACAATCAATTTGTAATTGGTTGGGAATCCGCAAAGAGGATCTTCTTGACGAGCATCCAGAACCTGATGCTTCCTACTACATTGATAAAGAAGCACGCGAGTACGCGGAATTTCTTTATAAGAATCCGGAATATCGAGTCCTGTTCGATGCTTCCCGCAATGTGAAAGCTGAAGATATTGATTTTGTCAAACAGATGATCGACAGACTTGGAGGCTCAAACAATGATGACACCGGATCATAATGTTCAATACATTGATATGCCAACTACCATTCACAGTTTCGTTAAATCGAATCCCGATGGTTCCTATACCATTGCCATCAACGCCCGTCTCAGTAACGATGGCCGCCTTAAAGCATATGACCATGAGATCCACCATATTCAGAACGGTGATTACGACTATGATATTACCCGCGATCTGAACCAGATTGAACTCGAAGCACATGCCGCAGCTGCTGTTGCTGCTCTTCCAGAGCCTGAACCGGCATCTCCGCAGCCAGCCCGTAAGAAACGTAAGCGCCGCAAGACCAACGCATGGCGTAAACGCAGAAATACGATGCGTGCTCTCGGGATCTCTGTTGATCCCTGGAGCGAACACGAAAGACACTGGATGGATCCAGACTGGAAATTCTACTAGTGGGAAGGAGGAATTCTGAAAAGCCTGAAATAAAATTCTTTAACGTACACCATATTCAAGGAGGAAAACATGAAAACAAAAAGAAATGTAATGACTCTGATCCTGACAATAATACTTGCTGTGTCGTTGCTGTGTCCGGCTGCAGTCTTTGCTGATACTACAGTCTATACGACAGAAACCGGCACGAAGTATCACAGCACTTCCACATGCTCTGGACTAAGCAATGCGAAAAAGGTTTATACAGACACGGAAAGCAGCGCGATCAGCCGTGGCCTCACGAAATGCAGTAAATGCTGGAACGGATCTTCCAGCAGCTCGTCTTCTTCCAGTAGCTCCACGACAACATCTTCCATTACCACTACCACTACCACGAAGGTGTCGACCGCTGCCACTGCAAAGATTGCATTAAAAGCAAAAGCCAAAAAGGTAAAGGTCGGAAAGAAACTCAAAATCAAATTAACTAATAATAAAAGCAAAGTGAAATGGACTCTTTCTAACAAAAGAGCAAAGATAACAAAGAAAACAAATTCCTACGTTGTAATAAAAGGCAAAAAGAAAGGAAACGTGGTCCTGAAAGCGAAGGCCGGCGGCAAGACTTACAAAATCAAAATAAAGGTCGTGAAATAAAATGAAAGTTGGAATGCGAAAGCCCAGTATCAAGCGGAGTGTGAAGGCCAGAACGACAGGCCGGATCAAAAGATCCATAAAGCGTTCAGTCAATCCGTTATATGGTAAAAAGGGTATGGGATATATCAAGAATCCGGAGAAGGCGCTGAAGAATGCCGTCTATCATCGCACCACATTTGGCGTCCGTGATGTTGCCAGGGCTGCCAGCAAAGCAACCGGTACCGGAAAAGTAGGTAATCCCGGCAATCCTTCGAAAGCTGTTCCCGGCGTCCTTTCGATTATAACCATTCTGATCGGCGCTTTGCTTCTTCTGGCATCTCCGATCGGCATCGTTTTCATTTTGCTCGGAATAATAATATTGATTGTAATCAACAAATTATAATAAAAACCGCCCACCCTGCGCCAACAGGATGAGCGGCAGCTCCAGAGGTGTAGTCACCTAAGGATCCGAACTCCTTTGATTATACCATCCTCCGGAGCGCAGATACAAGTGAACTGCGCTATTTTTGCGCCCATTTTCAGGAGGTGATCTCATGGCGCGCATCGAAAGA
>CAZRNI010000084.1:0-6844 GCA_964601425.1 uncultured Eubacterium sp.
ATTATTTTAACGTTGTCTATGCCGGAAATATCGGGGTGATGCAAAACGTTGATTTACTCATCGATACAGCAGCAGTCATGAAAGAAGAAACGGACATCTGGTTTCATATCATCGGAAACGGTGCCCGTAAAGAAAAACTGCAGGCAAAGGCTAAGACGTATGGAATTCATAATATTTCGTTCTGGCCGATGCAGCCGCCGGAACTGGCGCCGGCGGTTTACTGTACGGCTGATATCAATGTGATTCCGCTGGTCAGAGATGTCTTTCGGACAGCTCTGCCGTCCAAGACTGCTACATGTCTGGCCTGTCAGAAGCCGGTGATTTTTGCAATCGGTAAAGATAGTATATTTGCCCGCAAGGCAATGGAACAGTCAGGTTGTCCGGTGATTGAAGCGGACCGGCCGGAGGAACTGGCAGATACGATCCGCAGGATTAAAAATAAAGAGAGCGAAATAAACACAGGTGCGTTTTTCCTGGAGAACTTTAAAAAGACGGACAACAGCAGAAAATATGCGGAAATCATTGTGCGGAAGTAAACAAAAGCAGCCGGACGGCATCAGGAGGAACAGATAATGTACGAAACAAATCTTTTGATGATCGGGACCGTTACATCTGCTTCTCAGAGTCGTGCATTTGTCAGTGCCAAGATCAATCCCGGACCGGCGGAAATTGTACAGAAATATTTGATTTCCGGACTTTGTACAGCGGGATTGCGCAGTGTTGAAGTGGTTGCGGCGCCCAGGATACCGGCCTGGCCCAAAGTGCCGGTCAGGCGTGTTCCGGAAGAAATATGGACGCTGGGAAATGCACGGATTCATTCGGTCGGATTTAATAACCTTGAGGGGCTTGGCTTTATAAGCCGGGCAAAGAGTATTAAGAAGGCGTCGTTGAAGTGGGCAGAAGCACACAAAACCGGGCATAAGACAATATTGATTTATTCGATGCATTCTCCGTTTCTGGAGGCTGCGGCAGCTATAAAGGCAAAAGATCCCGAAACAGTAGTAGCAATGGTTGTGCCGGATCTGCCGCAGTATATGTCTGTACATTCGGGAATCAAAAAGATTCTGAAAGAGCAGGATATGAAACGGATCCGTAAGCTGATGACTTGTGTTGACAAGTATATTTTGTACACAAAATATATGGCAGAGTATTTCGGCCTCGCGAAAGATCGCTGGATTGTTGTTGAAGGCTTAATGGATGTCAGTAAGATTCAACCTAAAACGAAAGCAATGATGCGGGAGCGGCCGGTTTGCCTGTATGCCGGACGGCTGGATCCGCGCTATGCTGTTGATAAGCTGATCGAAGCCTTTGGAGCGGTTCCGGACGCGGATTTGCATCTGTATGGAAGTCCTGCGTATGCTGAAAAACTGCAATATTTAGTTGACAGATATCCAAATGTCAATTATTTGGGGACGCTTTCGCAGGATTCTGTTTTTCAAAGAATGCGGGAGGCAGATTTACTGCTCAATCCCATACCAACGGATATTGTGTTCGCAAAATATTCCTGTCCGTCCAAGACTTTTGAATATATTGCTTCCGGGACATCGGTATTGATGACAAAGTGGCCGGGATTGCCAGATGAATACGATCCGTATGTGTATTATTTTGAAGATGAGACAGCAGAAGGATTTGCAAAAAAGATAATAGAAGTGTTAAGCAAGAGTGACGAAGAACGCAGAGAAAAGGGAAGACAGGCACAGTTGTTCCTGATGCAAAACAAAGATGCCGGCATGCAGGTGCAAAGAATAATAGACTTCATAGCTGGCAACGATTATTAAATCACCTCATAGTAAAGCAGCAGTTCTGATGTGAGATAATCAGCAGATCTGTGGAGTAAAGATGGAACGCAAAAATACAGTTATTAAAACAACAAAAATCACAATCATTATCACGGCGTTTGCTGTCGTCTCAAAATGCCTCGGATTCCTGCGTGACGCCATCCTTGCGCATTATTACGGAAGTTCTGCCATATCAGATATATTTATTACGACATTGTCAATGCCGGATATTTTATTTGAATTGATCGCAAATTCGATTACGATAGGGTTTGTTCCGATCGCGACAGGCATGCTGAGCAGACAAAGCAGTGATGAAGATATTAACCGTTTTACGAGTAATGTGTTCAGTGTTTTTGAGATACTTGCTTGTTTTTTTGTTGGTGTTATTTGTGTTTTCGCAAGACAAATTATAAATGTTGCGGCACCGGGTTTTAAGGGAGAATATATTGATATAGCAGTATTCTTTCTGCGGATCATTTCGGTGTCGATGATATTCAAAACCGCGTCCAGTATATTTGGAGCATATATGCACACATATAAGAACTTTATCCCTGTTTCCATGTATGGGGCGATCACGGATACAATTATCATTGGTTTTAATGTCTTAAGTGTGCAGAAAGGTTACAATTTATTGCCGTTTGGTGTTTTATGCGGCGTTTTTATCCAGATGGTATTCTCTATAATCTGTGCGGTTTATACAGGCTTTCGATATCGAGCGGTAATAAAACTCAGGGATCCAAATCTGCGGGCGATGTTGATGATGTTTATGCCGGCAATCGCTGCGACTGGTGCAAATCAGATCATACAGCTGATCAATAAGGGGTTGGCGACAACGGTATCGGAAGGCGGTGTCACGCTCATCAGCAATGCAAATAAGATGGGATATGCTGCAGAAATGATTATTGTACTGTCAATTGCTGCAGTTATGTATCCGACACTCTCGGCACTGGCGGCACAGAATAATAATTCCGGATTTAAAACTGAATTATCAAAAGGATTAAAAAATGTTCTCATTTTAATGATTCCGCTGACACTGGCACTGATTATGTATGCCAGACCGATTATCCAGATCCTGTTTGGACATGGAAAATATGTAGATGCGGTCGCATACACAGCAATGTTAATGAAGATATACTGCTGCGGTATCATAGGATTGTCTGCTTATACGATAATGATCCGTGCTCTTTACGCAAATAAAATGATTGTGCACTCGGCATTGTGCGCAGTGATTTCGCTTGGTATCAATATTACACTTAGTATTGTACTTACAAAAACACTCGGATTCGGACTGGCAGGTATCGCGGTCGCGACTTCGGTTACACATACCTTTTCTTTTGTGCTCGCACTGATGATGCTTCGGAGCCGGATCGGAAGCTTTGCCGGAAAAGCGTTTGCAAAGACAGTCGTCAAGACGATCATTTCCTGTGTTCCGATGGGGCTGGCTTCCTGGTTTGTTTTTCGGCTGTTTTCCGGTATCAGTATCATCATAGCGCTGGTATTATGTGCTTTAGCAGGCGTAATCGTTTACTTTTTGGCGATGCACTTACTGAAAGTCGATGAAGTAAATGATTTAATACGGCAGTTTAAAAAGAAAATCTCACGATAAACGAGGGAGGCAGCGCGTTTGATTGGAGCGGCCGATATCATTTTGTGGATACTGTGTCTTCTCTTTATGCCTGTGCTCGCAGGTTACTTTGTCTGCCGGCTCCTGGCACTGGAGGCAGGGCTCGCAAAGAGTTTTTTTGTCGGAATGCTTACCGAGTGGACGATTATTGAATTAATTTCCGTCCCGGCGGCATTTCTGCAGATTAGATTTACAGTTGTATTTATCATATTGACAGTGATCTGCCTTGCATTGTGTCTGGGCGGCGTCATTTGCTTTATCAAAGACAGGTCGGACAGAGTAAAAAGCTTGCGCGGAGAAGAGGCATCCGGCGACGGAAAATCCGCGATTGGAAAAATGAAGGCGGACGACTGGTTTGCGTTTTTGTTTATGTGGGCAATCGTGATTACAATTGCCGTTACAGCAGCGCGCGTGCAGCATCAGGATTTTGATGATGCGACATTTGTCGTAAATGCAGTCGATATTGTGCGTACGGATTCATTTTATCGGACAAATCCGGAAACCGGCATTATTTCAGATACGCTTTTGTCCAGGAACCGGCAGGATCTGATAACGTCCTGGAGTACCTATATTGCCTATGTATCGAAACTGACCGGAACACACTGTACGATCATGGCGCACAGCGTCCTGCCGCAGATGCTGATGCTGCTTGTGCTGGCCGTGTACTGGCTGCTTTCGGAAGTCTTATTTGACAAAAAGGTATTTAATCGAAGTGCCTTTGCCGCGATCGCATTTCTTGTAATCGTGTACGGATGTTATTCGGACTGGAACGCAAATGCTTTTTTCTTGCTCCGTCTGTGGCAGGGAAAAGCAGTTGTAGGATCTGTCGGGATTCCTGCGCTGTTTTTGACAGCGGCATGGATTTATGACAAAGATAACAGCAGGAAAACGTATATCCCGTATTATCTGACATGCATTTCGATTTGTATGATGTCAGGATCAGGTGTTATGGCAGGCGCCCTGATCACCGGCGCTGCAGGCGTAGTATACGGAGCATTAAAGAAGAGTTGGAAAGTTATGCTTGGAATGTGGCTTGGTACATTAATCTGCGGATGCTTTTTTATACTTCTGAAGCTGCATTAAATAAAATGGATTTGATCACGGAAAAGGCAGGTGAATCATAACATGAACATTGCACAGGCATGGCGTGAAATGTGTGAATGGATGATAACCTATACGGATGGCGGTAATGCAATGACGCTGATTCTGGCAATTGCGGCAGCAGTTTATTTTCTGTTGTTCAACCGGGAGATCCGCAAAAAAATGATATTTATCATTCTTCTTGTCGCTGTTCTGGTGATCAATCCGGTTTTGTATATCTATTTATATCAGGGTAACCGGTACTGGCGCATGTTCTGGATCCTGCAGGAAACGGTTTTGATTGGTGCGTGTGTCGCAGACATCTGCCGACGGATCAAAAAGCCTGTGATTAAGTGTTTACTCCTGACGGCTGCTGTTGTGGGAATCCTGTTAACCGGACAAAATGGATTTACAAAAGAAGGATGGTTTATCGAAGCACAATCGCCATACAAACTATATAAAGAGACGGCAGAAGTCTGTGATCTGATTCTTGCTGACGATCCGCATCCAAAGTGCATCATTGAAAGTCAGATCAACTGTGAGACGCGGCAGTATTCCGGGGAAATCATACAGTTATGGGGAAGACACGGCCCGATGTATGAGCGGTCAAATGATACATTAAATATGTATCTACGCTGGAACAGGGAGCCAAAGCAATGGGATGCACTGTTTCAGAATGCGGGAAATCGAGATGTGGGCTATGTATGTGTGGATTATAATGATACCATCCCGGCAGCAGAAGCAGCTGCAGCTGAAAACGGATATGAATTGTTAGGCGAGGCCGGAGGAAGAGTTGTTTTCCGTAAAACGAAATCGCCAAATTGACACATGAAAGTGACATCAGAGAGAGGGTTACGTAGTGAGTGAGTTCAATGGAGCAACGTTAATGATTACCGGCGGAACCGGTTCGTTTGGTTCCACTGTGTTGAAACATTTTCTGGATACGGATATCGGGCAGATCCGGATCTTCAGCCGTGATGAAAAGAAGCAGGATGACATGCGTCACGAGCTGCAGGCGCAGCATTCGGAGCATGCCGCCAAGGTGAAATTTTATATCGGTGATGTCAGGGATCCGCGGTCCGTGGCTGACGCGATGCCGGGTGTGGATTACATCTTTCACGCGGCGGCATTAAAGCAGGTGCCGTCATGTGAATTCTTCCCGATGCAGGCGGTGAAGACCAACGTGGAAGGCACAGACAATGTTTTACATGCTGCGATCGAAGCAGGTGTAAAACGTGTGGTATGCCTTTCGACTGATAAAGCGGCTTATCCGATCAATGCCATGGGCATTTCCAAGGCTATGATGGAGCATGTTATCACGGCCAATGCGCGCGTGGCAGCAGAACGAGGCGGCACGGTCATCTGCTGTACCCGGTATGGAAATGTCATGTGCAGCAGAGGATCTGTCATACCGCTTTTTATCGATCAGATCAAAGCAGGCCAGCCTATTACCATCACAAATCCGGAAATGACGCGATTTCTGATGAATCTGGACGAGGCGGTTGAACTTGTGCGGTTTGCATTTAATCATGCAAATCCCGGTGATCTTTTCATCCAGAAAGCAGATGCTTCTACAATCGGAGATCTTGCAAAGGGCGTGCAGCAGCTCTTCGGTGATACCGGGACCAATATTATCGGTACCCGCCACGGAGAAAAACTCTACGAGACGCTCATGACCAGAGAAGAGCGGCTTCGCTCCGAAGATATGGGTGACTACTTCCGTGTAGCAGCTGACAACCGCGATTTGAACTACGATAAGTATTTCGTGAAAGGACAGGTTGTAACAGAGGCGGAAGAGTCCTATACCAGTCACAATACAACGCTGCTGGATGTAGAAGGTGTGGTAAAGAAGATTCTGACGACAGATTATGTGCAGGAAGAGCTGCGCGGAATACATCATAACTGAAAATCGTACGTCTATCACTCAAAGATCATTGGAAAGTGTGTGAGCAATATGGCGAATAATGTAAATTGGAAGAATAATGGCAAGATCAAACTGATGATCATCGTCGGCACCCGCCCGGAGATTATCCGGCTCGCGGCAGTGATTAAAAAATGCCGCAAATATTTTGATACGCTCCTGGTGCACACAGGCCAGAACTATGACTATAACCTGAACGGCGTGTTCTTTAAGGATCTGGGACTGGAGGATCCTGAGTTATATCTGGATGCAGTTGGCGCTGATCTCGGCGAGACGATGGGCAATATCATAGCATCATCCTACAAGGCAATGACGGAACTGCAGCCGGAGGCGGTGCTGGTTCTTGGAGATACCAATTCCTGCCTGTCCGTAATTGGTGCGAAGCGGCTGCATATTCCGATTTTCCATATGGAGGCCGGCAACCGCTGTAAGGACGAGTGC
>CAZRNI010000084.1:6854-8814 GCA_964601425.1 uncultured Eubacterium sp.
GGATTGTTGACATTATTTCGGATGTAAACCTGGCCTATTCCGAGCATGCGCGCCGGTATCTGGCTGACTGCGGCCTGCCAAAGGAGCGTACTTATGTGACAGGTTCTCCGATGGCTGAAGTATTAACGGAGAATTTGCCGTTCATACAGGCATCTGATGTACATGCGCGGTTAGGACTGGAGACGGGTAAGTATATTCTCCTGTCAGCCCACCGCGAGGAAAACATTGATACCGAGCAGAATTTTACCAGTCTCTTTACTGCGATCAACAAAATGGCGGAGAAATACGATATGCCGATTCTGTATTCCTGTCATCCGCGCTCCCGCAAGCGTCTGGAGGCTTCCGGTTTTCAGCTGGACCCGCGTGTGATCCGGCATGAACCGCTGGGATTCCATGATTACAACTGCCTGCAGATGAATGCATTTGCAGTGGTATCTGACTCCGGGACGCTGCCGGAAGAGTCTTCATTTTTCACATCCATCGGTCATCCGATCCCGGCGGTTTGTATTCGTACCTCTACGGAACGTCCGGAGGCATTGGATAAGGCGTGCTTTATCCTCTCCGGAATCGATACCAAAGGGCTGCTGCAGGCAGTCGATACTGCTGTTGAGATGGTCAGAGAGGAGAAAGATGGCGGTTCTATCCCGGTGCCGGATTATACGGATATTAATGTTAGTGATAAAGTGGTCAAAATCATTCAGAGCTATGTAGGGGTCGTAAATAAAATGGTCTGGAGAAAGTTCTGATTTAGCGAGGTGATGAAATGAATGTACTTATTACCGGCGCAAAAGGGTTTGTCGGAAAAAACCTGGTCGAGAACCTGAAAAATATTCGTGATAATAAAAACAGGACAAGACCGGAGATAAAAATCGATGAAATCTATGAATATGATATTGATTCAACACCGGAGGAACTGGATCAGTATTGTCAAAAGGCGGATTTTGTGTTCAATCTGGCCGGTGTAAACCGTCCGAAGGATCCAAAAGAATTTCGGGAAGGAAACTTTGGCTTTGCCGGTACACTTTTGGAAACGCTGAAAAAACATGGAAACAAGTGTCCCGTCATGCTTTCCAGTTCTTTGCAGGCAACACTTGCGGGACGGTTTGGAACCTCTGATTACGGAATCTCCAAGCGTGACGGAGAAGAGTTGTTTTTCAAATACGCAGAGGAGACCGGCGCGACGGTATATGTTTACCGTTTTCCAAACCTTGTCGGAAAGTGGGTGCGGCCGAACTATAATTCTGCGGTGGGGACATTCTGCAATAATATAGCAAATGATCTGCCCATCACGGTCAATGATCCATCCGTTATATTGGAGATGCTCTTTGTTGAAGATCTGATCGAAGAAATGTACGATGCAATGGAAGGACACCCGCATCGTGCTGAATATCCGAAAACGGGTGAAATCATCGAGAATATAGAATATGATGGCCTGACCCCGCGTCCGCTTACAGACGGTCGTTATTGTTACGCACCGGTCACGCATAAAGCAGCATTAGGCCGGATCGTTGACCTGCTGCATACATTCCACGAGCAGCCGGCGACACTGGTAATGCCGCAGATCGCTCCCGGAAGCTTTGAGAAGAAACTCTATTCTATGTATTTGTCATATCTTCCGGAAGACAAGGTGGCGTTCGATCTGAAGATGAACTGCGATGACCGCGGCAGCTTTACAGAACTGCTGAAAACTGTCGACCACGGTCAGTTTTCAGTAAATATCTCAAAGCCGGGTATCACAAAAGGACAGCACTGGCATAACAGCAAGTGGGAATTTTTCATCGTTGTAAGCGGTCACGGCCTGATTCAGGAGCGGAAGATCGGCGTTGACGCAGACGGAAAACCGTATCCGGTTATAGAGTTTGAAGTAAGCGGAGAAAAGATCCGGGCTGTACATATGCTGCCGGGCTATACCCATAACATCATCAACCTGTCAGAGACAGAAAATCTGGTAACCGTCATG
>CAZRNI010000085.1:0-5540 GCA_964601425.1 uncultured Eubacterium sp.
CCTATCTCATCAAACCGGAAGATTTCGGATTTACCCGCTGCACCAAAGGCGAACTTGTCGGCGGCACACCGGAAGAAAACGCAGCCATCACGCGCGCCATCCTGTGCGGTGAAGAGAGAGGCCCGAAGCGGGATGCCGTTCTGCTGAATGCAGGCGCAGCTCTGTACATCGGAGGCAAGGCAAACCGCCTGGCATACGGCATCTCTATGGCGGAAGGTCTGATTGATTCCGGCAAAGCCATTGAAACACTGGACAAAATGATCGCCGTCAGCAACCGGCCGGAGGAATAAGCCATGACGATTCTGGAACAAATCGCAGTGCACGCAAGAGAACGCATCGCAAAAGAAAAGACCGTCATCGGAACCGATGAGATCAGGGCGCTTGCCACATCCGGAGCTCCCGCCGACGGAAAGGCATTTTCCAACGCACTTTCTAAACCCGGTCTGCGTTTCATCTGCGAGGTGAAAAAGGCATCTCCATCAAAAGGCATCATTGATCCGGAATTTGACTACCTGCAGATTGCAGCTTCCTACGAAAATGCCGGTGCCGACTGCATTTCCTGTCTGACAGAACCAGAGTGGTTTCTGGGATCCGATACAATTTTCCGGGAAATCCGTTCGCTGGTCCGGATCCCGATGCTGCGCAAAGACTTCACCGTGGATGAATACCAGATCTATCAGGCAAAACTGATGGGGGCTGACTGCATTCTTCTGATCTGCGCCCTGCTTCCGACAGAGACGCTGTCCCACTATTTGCAGATCGCCTCCGATCTCGGACTGGCCGCGCTTGTAGAAGCACATGATGAAGCAGAGATTGCATCGGCAGTCAGCGCCGGGGCGGAAATCATCGGCGTCAACAACCGGAACCTGAAGGATTTTACCGTGGACTTCTCCAATGCCGCAAAACTGCGCGATCTGATTCCGCCGGACTGCCTATATGTCGCCGAGAGCGGTGTGCAGACGCCGGAAGACGCCGCCATGCTAAAGAAGATCGGCGCAGATGCCGTGCTGATCGGCGAGGCACTGATGCGGGCGCGGGATAAGGGGGCGGCGCTGGATGCCCTGCGTAATTGTTCGGAGTAAGCAGAGATGAGTCGGGGAAGCATTCGTCAGGTCCGGGCATCCTGTATGGAGAAATAGAATATGACAAAAATCAAAATCTGCGGGCTGACACGGCCGCAGGACATCGCGTATGTGAATGAGGTGAAACCGGATTATATCGGTTTTATCCTGCTTTTTCCGAAAAGCAGGCGCAATTTAACGCCGGATCAGGCCGCGGCGCTGCGAAAAGAGCTGGATCCTGCGATTCGCGCAGTTGGGGTGTTTGTCAATCAGCCTGCGGAAACCGTTCTGAAAGCAGCAAAGTCGGTCGGTCTGGATGTGATCCAGCTGCACGGACAGGAAGACGCCGCGTATATCCGAGAGATCCAGAGTGCTTCCGGCCTGCCGGTCTGGAAGGCATTTCACATCCGTACACCGGCTGATCTGGAGGATACAGCTGCATCCCCGGCGGACGCCGTCCTTCTGGACAACGGCTGCGGCACCGGCGAAGCCTTCGACTGGACCCTCGCGGAGTCGTTTCGCCGTCCGTTCTTCCTCGCCGGCGGCCTGACCCCCGATAACATTTCGGAGGCAGTCCATACCCTGCACCCCGCTCTCGTCGACCTCTCCTCCGGCGTCGAAACCGCCGGATACAAGGATCTCACCAAAATACGCGCTGCTGTCAAAGCGGCCCATACTTCATGAAAATCCGACACAGCCTGCGATGGAATACTGCGCCAAGCAGGCTGTATAAACAAAAAGAAAGGAAAACCCATGCACAAAGGACGCTTCGGCGCTCACGGCGGCCAGTACATCCCCGAAACTCTGATGAACGCCGTCATTGAGCTGGAAAATGCATACAATCACTTCAAAAACGATCCTGCCTTTTTGCAGGAACTTGAAACACTGTTCAACGAATACGCCGGCAGACCCTCCCGTCTGTATTACGCCGAAAAAATGACGCGGGATCTGGGCGGCGCGAAGATCTACCTGAAGCGGGAAGATCTCAATCACACCGGTGCGCACAAGATCAACAACGTCCTCGGCCAGGCACTTCTCGCAAAGAAAATGGGCAAGACACGCCTCATCGCAGAGACCGGCGCCGGCCAGCACGGCGTCGCCACGGCAACTGCCGCTGCGCTTATGGATATGGAATGCGTCGTTTTTATGGGCGAAGAGGATACCATCCGGCAGGCTCTGAACGTCTACCGCATGCGTCTTCTGGGTGCGGAAGTTATCCCGGTTAAAACGGGTACTGCGACGCTCAAAGACGCCGTCTCAGAGGCCATGCGCGAATGGACTTCCCGCATCGACGACACACATTACTGCCTCGGCTCTGTTATGGGGCCGCACCCGTTTCCGACGATTGTGCGGGATTTTCAGGCTGTCATCTCCAGAGAAATCAAAATACAGATTCTGGAGAAGGAAGGACGGCTGCCGGACGCTGTTCTCGCATGTGTCGGCGGCGGATCCAATGCCATCGGCACCTTCTATCATTTTATAGAAGATAAGGATGTCCGGCTGATCGGCTGTGAGGCAGCCGGCAGAGGCACCGATACCTTTGAGACCGCAGCAACCATTGCCACCGGAAGACCCGGTATTTTCCACGGCATGAAGTCCTATTTCTGCCAGGACCAGTACGGACAGATCGCACCGGTCTACTCTATTTCGGCAGGTCTGGATTATCCGGGGATCGGACCGGAACACGCGTATCTGCATGATACCGGCCGCGCGGAATACGTCCCGGTTACCGACGAGGAAGCCGTCTCGGCATTTGAATATCTTGCAAAGACAGAGGGCATTATTCCGGCGATCGAGTCGGCACATGCCGTTGCACATGCTATGAAAATCGCACCGCAGATGGGCAAAGACAGCCTGCTTGTCATTACCCTTTCCGGCCGGGGCGATAAGGATGTCGCGGCGATCGCACGCTACAGAGGGGAGGATCTTCATGAGTAATATCAGAAAAGCGTTTCAGGACGGAAAGGCATTTATTCCCTTTATTACCTGCGGCGATCCGGATCTGGAGACGACCGGAAAGGTTGTCCGTGCAGCTGTTGCAAACGGAGCGGACCTCATCGAGCTCGGCATTCCGTTCTCAGATCCGACCGCAGAGGGCCCTGTCATTCAGGCTGCAAATATGCGGGCACTCGCCGGCGGCGTCACAACCGATCAGATCTTTTCCTTCGTCGCAGAACTCCGGCGCGATGTCTCAGTTCCGCTGGTATTTATGACCTACGCAAATGTCGTATATTCCTATGGCGCAGAAAAATTCATCTCAACCTGCAGAGATCTGTCCGTAGACGGCCTGATCCTGCCCGATGTTCCATTTGAGGAAAAAGAAGAATTTCTGCCGCTGTGCCGCAAATATGGCGTCGACCTCATTTCCATGATCGCCCCCACCTCCGAGAACCGGATCGCAATGATTGCAAAAGAAGCGGAAGGCTTTCTCTACATCGTCTCCAGTCTCGGCGTAACCGGCACGCGCAGCGAGATCAAGACCGATTTATCTTCCATTGTGAAAGTCGTGCGGGAGAATACCGATGTTCCCTGCGCCATCGGATTTGGCATCTCAACCCCGGAACAGGCAAAAAAAATGGCCGCCTTATCAGACGGCGCCATCGTCGGTTCCGCCATTATCAAGCTGCTCGCGGCACACGGGAAAAATGCGGCGGAGTATGTGGGAGCCTATGTCGGAGAAATGAAACAGGCTCTGGGCTGACGCATTGTCCGGGCTGCGGCATGAAAAAGCTTCCTGCCGCAGTCCTCTTTTTTTATACTTCTTCTTGTTCATCCTCTTTAATTCTGCTAATATAGTAGCGTTTTTAACACAGATGAGGATTCCCTCTTCCTGATTCAGACACCTTACGAAAGGACGCTATTATCCTTATGCAGCACCAGGCCTTACGAAACTCGTTCCTGCTTCTTATAACCGCGACAATCTGGGGAACTTCCTTTGTGGCCCAGAGCGTCGGCATGCAGACCGTTGACCCGCTGGTTTTTAACGGAACCCGGTCCATTCTGGCATTTGTTTTTCTGGCTGTCGTTATGATGATCCGGACGAAAAGATCGCCGGAACTTCGCGTGCGGCTGCAGAATCATCCGCGGATCCATCTGACGGGCGGTATTGTATGCGGCATTCTGCTCTTTGCCGCAAGCACGATCCAGTCCTACGGAATCAAATATACCACCGCGGGGAAATCCGGATTTATTACCGCGTTCTATGTCGTGCTCGTACCGGTAATTTCCATGCTGTTCGGCAAGAAGGTATCCCGCACCATCTGGCTCGCGATTCTGCTCGCAGTCGGCGGCCTGTATCTGATTTGTATTAACGAATCCTTTACGATCAACCGCGGCGACCTGTTGACGATGGTATGCGCTGTATTTTTTTCATTCCACATTCTGGCAATCGATCATTTTACGGATCAGGTCGATGGCATCGCAATGTCCTGCATCCAGTTTCTGACGGTAAGTGTTATCTCCGTCGTACTGATGATTCTTTTCGTGCGGCCCGACTTTCAGGCGGTGCGGGAAGCGTGGCTCCCGATCGGATACGCAGGCATTTTCTCCTGCGGTATTGCCTACACACTGCAAATTGTTGCACAGAAGGGCATTCACCCGGCTGTTGCCTCACTTTTGATGAGCATGGAGTCGTGCATCAGCGTCCTCGCCGGATGGCTGATCCTGCATCAGGCCATGTCAGCGCGTGAACTTGCCGGCTGCGGCCTCATGTTCGCAGCAATTGTACTGGCGGATGTGCTGCCGTCACTGCTGCACCAGAAAACACAGCTTCAGGATGTCGAAACCGTCGGCTAACCCTGTGTTATGTTAAAACCGCGCCAGAGAAATCCAGCGCGGTTTACATTTAAGATGAGATTTCCGAGCGCCCGTGCTGCGCGATGCACTTGCGTATCGCCTGCTTACAAAACAAACTTCCGCAGTACTTCCGCGACGCCGTCGTGGTTGTTATCCGCCATCGTAACATAGTCCGCCGCCGCCTTCGCATCGGCAAGTCCGTTGCACATCGCCGCGCCGATTCCCGCTTCCCGAATCATCGGGATGTCATTCGCCTCATCTCCGATCGCTATGGTATCGCTGATCGGATAATCCAGCAGTTCTGCCATTTTATGAACGGCGATTCCCTTGTTCATCCCATGGGATACAATTTCCAGATAGACCGGCGCCGAGAGAAACGCGTCCAGTTTTTCCGGATACATCTCGTTAATCCAGTCGCGCAGTTCGACCAGTCCCGGTTCTGCCGCAACAGCTTCCGAATCTCTTCCGCCCGGCTGCAGTGCCAGCATGCTGGAATGCATTTTTACAGGCTCATCTCTTAATTCGGCGATATCAGGAATCACTTCATAGTCAATCTCGATCAGACTGCAGTAGCTCTGCAGCTCTGCATCATCATTTTGCGGATCCACCAGCACCTTATCCCCGCGGTAAGCCTGGATATGCACGCCCCGCCTTGCCGCTTCCGCAAATACTTCGCGGACTGTG
>CAZRNI010000085.1:5550-8790 GCA_964601425.1 uncultured Eubacterium sp.
GTTTCAAGATCAATGGTCTGCCGGAAAATGGTCTTCTCATGTTCCACATCATAGATCAGCCCCCCGTTAAAAGCCACAATATAGCTCCCCGGGCCGGCCAGACCATGTCGTTCTGCCTGCTTCCGTGCGCTTGCGAGCGGTCGGCCGGTTGTCACAACGATTTTGTGACCCGCTGCCATTGCCTCGTCAATCGCTTTCCGGTTTCCCGCCGGAAGTTTCTTGTCATCGGTCAGTGCCGTTCCGTCAAGATCCAGAAAAATCAATTTCTTTCCCATCAATTTAAACCTCAATCGCCTTATCCCAGATTTCCCTGCTGAATTCCCGCGCCTCATTTTCCTTTCGGATAAAATTGATAATCACGTCATAACTCTCCGGTCTGTGCGGAAATGTACAGTTCGTACAGTCCTTGATTATCTTATAGCCTCCTGTACCAGAATGAGCACTGCCTCCCACATGATCCGCCGTATTGTCAGCGTCATCCGCCGCTGCAGGTTTTTTCTTCACCTTCAGCCACGCCGGATTGCCCGGACATTTCTCCTTCAGATAAAACGGGCAATAACAGAACAGGCAGTTAAACGGTTCCTGATTCTTGTGGCACGGAAAATACCGGCAGTCTCTGTTTTCAAAAAAACGGCTGGAATTTTTCATACAAATCACCCCGCCTTTCGCACAAGCAGCTGCTTCATGCCGCTCTCCAGTCCTTCCACAGAGAGATCAAACATATTGAATATCTCCGCGAGCTGCAGATGAGTGCGTGTCCAGTAATTGTCATACGTCGGCATGGATTCCGGATTGAGCCAGATGATATGCGGAAAGTGCCGCTTCATCTGCCGGAAGCACTCGATTCCGGACAGCCCGTAGGAATGTGTCTGGAAATTATACTGCGGATGTTCCAGTTCATAGGGATTCATCGCCGCGTCGCCGACCAGAATCACACGGTAGCTCTTGTCGTACTGCGCCAGAAACTTCTCAAACTGCACCGCGCTGTCAAAATTCATCCGCGGATCGGTATAGACATTGGATCCGATACAGTTGTGGAAATAATACGTGTGCAGTTCTTTAAAATGCCGCGAGGAAACCGCCGCCTGAAACAGCTGGCTGCAGAGACCCGCATAATAGTCCATTGACCCGCCGCTGTCCATCAGCATCAACACCTTGATGGTATTGCGGCGCGCCTTCTTATAGCGCACCTGCAGCGTTCCCGCATTTTCACACGTGTCGTGGATGGTTGCATCCACGTCAAATTCTTCTTCATTGCTCTGTGAAGACAGATTGCGCAGCAGGCGGAATGCCATCTGAAACTGGCGCGTATCCAGTTTGTTATCTTTGCGGAAATCGCGGTAGACACGCTGGCTCGCCACGGCCACTGCGGAGCGGTGCATGGATTTTCCGCCGACGCGGATACCGCCGGGATGCCACCCGTTGTTGCCGAACGCCGATCGGCCCTGCGTGCCGACCCAGTAATTGCCGCCATTGTGCTCCTCGGTCTGTTCCGCCAGACGCTCCTTCAGCCTTTTCAGCAGCTCTTCGAGCGTCTCGTCCAGAACGCCGGCCGCCTTCAGTTCCTCCAGTTCCCGGAACAGATTCTCTGACGGATGATTCAGCCAGTCCATCAGCTCATCGGGAATTTCGCCTTCAAATGGAACGCCCCGGAAATATTCCAGGAAAATCTGGTCGAACCGGTCAAACTCGGTTTCATTTTTTACCAGAATTGCCCGGGCCACATGATAAAATCCCGTCAGTGTGGATCCGTGCAGGCCCTTCTCCAGCGCTTCCAGAAGTGACATCCACTCATTCGGAGCCACGTCCAAGCCGCGCTTTCTCATTAAATAGAAGTATTCTGTGAACATGCCTTTGTTCCTTTTCAAAATTTGAAACTTCTGTTTATGTTTACCGTCTCAGCTGCCGGTTCAGCGTCGCAAGATCCTTATCTTTCTTCAGCAAAACCCCGGCGAGCGGAATCGTACTGGTGATTTTCTTCGGATTGACGCCGCTGACAGTCAGCGCGCGCAGCCAGTCGATCAGCTCAGATGTGCTGGGCTTCTTCTCGATGCCGCGCATCTGGCGGACCTGGTAGAATGCAGCGATTGCCTGTGAGACCAGTTTATCTTCCAGGCGGTCAAAATGTACGTTAATGATATCTTCCATCTGTTCCGGATCCGGAAATTCAATGTAATGGAAAATACACCGGCGCAGGAATGCATCCGGCAGTTCTTTCTCCGCGTTGGATGTAATGATCACGATCGGACGCTGTTTCGCGCGGATCGTCTCCTTCGTCTCCGGGATATAAAATTCCATCTGATCCAGCTCCCACAGCAGATCATTCGGGAATTCCAGATCGGCCTTATCGATTTCATCGATCAACAGTACAACCTGCTCATCGGACTGGAATGCCTCGCCGAGTTTTCCGAACTTAATATAGCTGGCGATGTCGTCGACTCCCGCATTGCCGAACTGGCTGTCATAGAGACGCTGTACAACGTCATAGACGTACAGACCGTCCTGCGCTTTTGTCGTGGATTTGATATTCCAGATGATCAGCTTCTTGCCAAGTGCGTCGGCAACGGCCTGCGCAAGCATCGTCTTGCCGGTGCCCGGCTCGCCCTTGACCAGCAGCGGCTTCTGCAGCGCAATGGCAATGTTGACGGTATTCATCAGATCTGCGGATGCGACGTAATGCGTGTCGCGGTTAAATGAAAGCTGTTTCATGTCGGTTTCCTTTTCTAAGATGTTCTTATAAATGATTTCGTCGGAATCGCCTGCGCAATTATGCAAGGCCGGAGAAAACGATTCCGCATTTTTCCTGTGCTCACAGTGCTCACAAAAAGGAGACAGAGAACCGCCCCCTGTCTCCCTAATTTATAGACTGCCTGTAAAAATGTCAAGAAATTCGTCGCTTCTTCTGCCTTCATTACCGTCCCGTTTTAGAATTCGTCTGGTTGACTTTGGTTTCTGTTCAGTGGATAATTAATAGAATAATAATTGAAGCGGGAGGTTTTTTTCATGGATTATACAAATTCCCAAAAAGGCATTCAGAAAATCTTTATCGGCGAAATCCTGACACTGGTTTCCGTCTTAATTTCTGTCATTGCCACTATTCTCATGTTTATAACGGGACGCTCGCTGAACACAGCCGCTTCCTCTGCCGCTGCAGGTATGTCCTCCGGCGGACTGTTTTTCCTTTCCACGGCACTCGCTCTGGCAGCATTTATCCTTACAATCCTCGGGATTTCCAGTGCA
>CAZRNI010000086.1:0-8778 GCA_964601425.1 uncultured Eubacterium sp.
TTTGTAACAATACCCTCACGTCCGTAAGAACCGTCATCTGTTGTGATATAAAGGTTGCAGACAGAGCGGAATTCGTCTTCAAGAATAACCAGATCTTTATTCTTTGCGCCGATGATAGCATCTGCGGTGATGCCGTGCTCATGCAGCCATTTTACCTGCGGATATACCGGGGCTGTACCGACGCCGCCGGCAATGAAAATGATCTTTTTCTGTTTCAACTCTTCCGGATCCATCTCAAGCAGATCAGAAGGACGTCCGAGCGGTCCGACAAAATCAAGGAATGCATCTCCCTCTTTCAGTTTTGTCATCTGTGTCGTAGAAGCACCAACCGGCTGGAATACGATGGTAACCGTTCCTTTTTCCCGGTCATAGTCACAGATTGTCAGCGGAATGCGCTCTCCCTCTTCATCTGTGCGGACGATAATAAACTGGCCCGGCTCGCAGCGGTTTGCCACACGCGGTGCATGAACCACCATGCGGTAGATATTTGCAGCGAGCTTATCTGCATACAAAATTGGAAACATAGTCTAATCTGGCTCCTTTCATGAATCCTTTGCTTTGAATTGTCAGTTGCTATAATAACTTCATGTGTTGTCAGCTGCTTCTTCATCAGGTGATGGTGTTTCTGTCGGCTCCGGCGTATCCGTGACTTCCGGAGTCGGTTCTGCAGTCGGTGCAGGTGTTTCTGTCGGCTTCGGCGTCTTTGTCGGTTTCGGCGTCTTCGTCGGCGTTGGCGTCGGCGTCGGCGTCGGGGTCGGCGTTGAAGTCGGCGTGATCACAGACTGCGGACGCTGCTGCTTCAGCGTCGGAGTCGGCGTCGGAGTCAGCTTTGTATATACATACGTTGCAGATGCAACATCACCTTCTTTTCCGTTATCATCCACGAGTACAGCATAGAAAATGTGGTCTCCTTCGCGCATATCAACCGGTTTGTCATATCGCGTGCTGTTTTTTGTCGCCCGTACATCAAATGAATAATAAGCGGTATAACCAAATGGGACTTCGACTGTGATTTTGGGAACTTCCATAGAGGAATAAGTCCCTGATTTCGGTGTAATCACAGGTGCGGAAGCTTTATTGAGCTGGATCGAATAGCTGCCTGTGAATTCATTTCCGGGAATCTGTTTCGGGCTGATATAACGCGCCCGAATGGTTGTTTCTCCTTCTTCGAGTTTGATCACAGACTGATATTTGATGGAAGATTCCGTGGGTTCAGTACCGTCAGTTGTATAGTAGATGCTTCCGTTTCCCTCGGATTTCAGCTCCAGTTCTTTGTTTTCGTGATAAAGCCCCGGCTGTTCTGACGGGATGACATCACTGGTTTTATAGTCTGCAAAGCGGTCCTGAATTTTTTGATCCTGAATATTATTCAGCAGCGTCTGCAGTTCATCATACTGACTTTGCGAGACGTACAAAGGTACCAGTGCATCATATGCCTTCACAAATTCCGGATTTTTTGTAATCACCGCAAGGTAGGCTTCTTCTGCTTTCGCCGGATCATTGTTTTTTTCATGAATCATTCCCAGCAAAAGACCGGCATCCGGATTATCCGGCTGCAGTCTCATCGCCTGCTGAACATAATCCATTGCTTCACCGAGGCGGCCCGCTTCATATGCTTCGGTTGCCATGCGGTACTGATATTCAAATGAATTGGTTTTTCGCTGCCGTGCAATGACGATTACAACCAGAACGGCCATAACAACTGCGATCAGGGAAAACACAGCCAGCATGGTGTGCGTTTTTCGAATCCGTCTTTTTTCTTCGGCTTCCCGCGCAAGACGCTGCGCCTCCAGACGTTCCTCCGCCAGACGGCGCTCCTCTTCTTCTTTTCGTCGCAGTTCCTGTTCCTGTGCCCGGCTCTCCATTGTTTCGTAGTCGGGAACCAGCTGAACAGGCTCGCCGCAGACCGGACAGAAAAAATCTCCGTCCGGAATATCTGCGCCGCAGCGTGTGCATTTTCTCATAGATGCCTCCTGTGGCATTCTTCATTACGAATGAAATGCTGCGAAAATATTCAGTTGATCTGGTCCATCAGCTGCAGGAATTCATCCATTGTCATAAGGATTTTCCGCGGCTTTGTACCTTCCTCCTCGCCGACGACACCGGCATCACAAAGCTGGTCCATGATGCGCGCAGCCCGGTTAAAACCGATTTTAAATGCGCGCTGAAGCATACCGATGGAAGCTTTGTTTTTCTCGATGATCAGTTTTCCGGCATCCGCAAAATAGATATCCCGGTCATCTGAACTTCCGGCACCTGTCTCAGTTGAAGATGCTGAACTGGTAATCGTCTGCTCTGCCTCAGTGTCATATTCAGAAGGCTCATTTTCTTCCTTCAGATAGGTAATCAGATCATTGATTTCATCATCCGAAACAAACGCACCCTGTACACGTGCAGGTTTCTGATATCCCTGCGGATAGAACAACATGTCGCCTTTTCCAAGAAGTTTTTCGGCGCCGTTCATATCGATAATCGTGCGGGAATCGACGCCGGACGAAACCGCCAGTGCGATTCTGGAAGGCATGTTTGCTTTAATCAGTCCGGTAATAACATTGACCGAAGGACGCTGTGTCGCGATTACAAGATGAATTCCGGCTGCTCTGGCAAGCTGAGACAGACGTACAATTGCATCCTCTACTTCTTTCTGTGCGACCATCATCAGATCCGCAAGCTCGTCTACGATAATGACGATCCGCGGCATTTTTGTCAGTGTTTCGCCGCCTTCTCCTGATGCCTGCATGTGTGCAAGCTTTTCGTTATACGCATTCAGATCACGGACCTTCATTGCCGAAAACTTATCATAGCGGTCCATCATCTCTTTGACTGCCCAGTTCAATGCACCGGCAGCTTTCTTCGGATCATCGACAACCGGGATCATCAGATGCGGAATTCCATTGTACACTGAAAGCTCTACTTTCTTCGGATCGATCATAATAAATTTCAGATCATCCGGCGAAATCTTATACAGCAGACTGACAATCAGCGTGTTGATGCATACAGATTTACCTGATCCTGTGGCACCTGCTATCAGAAGGTGCGGCATTTTGGAAATATCCGTCACAACCGGATTGCCGGCAATATCCATACCGACTGCAAATACAAGCTCTGCACGGCTGTTCTGATACTGTCTGGATTCCAGAAGATCACGCAGAGTAACGGTACTGTTAACCTTATTCGGCACCTCTATGCCGATCGCTGATTTTCCTGGAATAGGTGCTTCAATACGAATATCAGCAGCTGCAAGACTTAATTTAATATCGTCCTGAAGACTCAGGATCCGGCTGACTTTTACTCCCATTTCCGGATGAAGCTCATATCGCGTAACGGAAGGACCGCAGCTGATATCTGTAATCTGCACTTCTACGCCGAAATTGTGAAGTGTCCGCTGCAGTTTTGATGCAGTCTCATTAAGCTGCGCTGTTGTTTCACCGCTTCGTCCGCCATTTCCCTTTTTCAGGAGATCCAGTGTCGGAAAGATGTATTCAGCATGTGTATCGGATGCATCCGGAATGATCAGTTCCTCGGGTTCAGGATCGGATGCGGCAGTCTTTCTCTGCCTGCTTCCGGACGCGGTTTTCCTGCGTGTCTGCATTGTACCTGCACGTCCCGGTTTCGGCTCTTCCGGAATAAATTCTGTATCGCTGTCACCGGATATGATTTCTTCCGGCTGCTCAAAATGATCAACCGCTTCACCGGTACTAAAACCAGCTGCAGAACTGCTTCCTCCGAGAATATGATCCAGATTTTCGAGCTCACGCTCCATACGAAGTTCTTCTTCTGTCTTCGGGCGCGGTGCACGGACAACTACCGGTTCATCACTGTCGCTTGCGCCGCTGATGGTACGGGTCTGTACCAGGGAGGGCGCCGGGCCGAGATCTTCTTCCAGCTCATCATCCACAGTATGTGCAGATGTTTTCTTCTTCCTCCGGGTCAGTGTGACGGGAGCAGCTCTGCGCGCTCTTGCCGGTGTGCGTCTGACCGGTTCGGGTTCTTCAGCTTCCTCATCTTCGTCGTATCCGTCGTCCTCTTCGTCATATTCATCATAGCCTTCCGCTTCCGCCTCTTCTGCGCGGCGTCTTCTGCGCTCAGCAGCTTTGTGGTAGGCGGATGCGCTTCTCTGGCGCATGATATTGAGCAGCGGCTCCTGTGTCATGACAATGGCAAAGATAACCAGTGCGGCGACGATCAGGATAAACGCTCCGATAGATCCGAAAAGCTTTCCGAATAATTTAACGATCAGTCCGCCGAAAAGTCCGCCGCCCATCCTGTCATAGGCACTGTCAAGATACAGGTCGCGAAAACGCGCATTTCTGTCATATCCGGTCATCAGAAGCTGCAGCAGCGCACAGATAAAGATATAAAGACCTGATGCACCGATCAGTTTGCGGATATATTTGGGATTCGTTCTGTTGGAAAGTGTAAAAATAAAACCGATGAACAGCAAAACCGGAAAGGCGTAAGCCGGAAGTCCGAAAAGGCCAAAAAAGAATGAAGACAGTGCACGTCCTACAACACCGCCGAGCCCGAAATTACTGAGCAGCAGCACAATAGAAAGTGCAAGGATTACCAGAAGAACAATCTCCTGCCGGAGTCTGACTTCCTGTTCGGTTGGCTTTTTGCGTCCCGCGGTTTTGCGGCGCGTGGACGTTGTCTTTCTCCCCGTTGACGAATTCGTCCGTTTTGCCGTTGTGTTTTTTTTCTGTGTTGCCAAGTGGTTTCTCCCCTCTTTGCCGGCAGATTTACCGTGCGAGCATCTGCATCACAAGTGCAACCATACCAAGCATGACATTGCACCCTGCAAATATCTTATTATTTTCTTTTGAAATCAGTTTCTGCGCTTTTGGAATCATGATCAGTCCGGCCAGAACCGAAGCGGCAAAGCCGGCGATGCAGACAGGTATGCCTGAAGGCGCCGCATCAGGAAACGCCGGGCGTATTCTTCCTGGCAGCATCATCAGAAGCAGGCTGTCCATCATAACCAGACAGGAAAACTTAACCGTCAGTCTTCTTGATACGCCGCATAAAAAACCGCCCGAAGAAATAGCCGCGATCTTTGATAATCCCGGTATGAAAGAAAATCCGGAAAAAACACCCATGATGAGCGCTTCGGGATATTTCATCTGCCTCGGTCCCTTCTCGGGAATGTTCATAAATGAGGAGACCAGAAGGATTACGGCTGTTATAAAAAACATCATCCCGGTTATAAGATAATTCCGGTAAACAATCTCTGCGGCATCCGCCAGAATCAGACCCAGAATTACAACCGGTATCAGAGCTGTCAGCAGAAGAACCAGAAAATTCCGATAGTTTCCGGTGAGAATTCTCCTGTAATCTGCTTCTCCTCCGCGCGCTCTGAAATATAGCTTTAAATTACTAAGCAGATCTCCGAGCATCCCTGTCAGGGAATAAAAAAGCCTGACAATATCATTAAAAAATGAAACCAGAAGTACAAGAAACAAACCAAGGGTCAGCGAAAAAAACAACCGCTGATCAATTTGCACTGAAAATATATGCGCACCAATCACCAGCACGCCCACACTGCTCACAGGAAAAAAGGCTGTAATGCCGGTGAGCAGCCCGAGCAGCAGTGTTTTGAGTAATAGCATTCTTTTTACTCCGCGGCAGAGTCATCCAGATTTGTATAGACATTCTGCACATCATCATTATCATCCAGCAGATCCAGCGTCTTCTGAAGGCTTGCAAGCATTTTTTCATCCGTAAGCGCAGTTTTTGTCTGCGGAATCATCTGTACATCAGCTTCTTCCATTTCGATCCCCTCTTTTTCCAGTGCCTCACGGACTGCGGAAAAAGCTTCCGGTGCGGTCAGAATCTCATAATAATCTTCTTCTTCGTTGAAATCATCTGCACCGGCATCCAGCGCCATCATCATAAGATCATCCGGATCGAGATCACATGCTTCTTTCAAAACAATGATCTGCCCCTTCTCGTCAAACATAAAGGAGACACAGCCAGGGGTACCGATGCTTCCGTTTCCTTTCGTGAATGCGCTTCTGACATCTGCAGCGGTTCTGTTTTTGTTATCAGTCAGGGTCTCCACGATCACAGCAATTCCGCCGGGGCCGTAGCCCTCGTAGGTAATCCGCTCATAATTGTCGGCATTGGTATCTCCGGCAGCCTTTTTGATGCCGCGCTCAATGGTATCATTCGGCATGTTGTTGGCTTTCGCTTTGGCGATCACATCACGAAGCTTACTGTTGTTCGCCGGATCCGGGCCGCCTTCTTTGACTGCGATTACGATTTCACGTCCGATAATAGTAAAAATTTTGCCCTTCTTAGCATCATTTTTCTCTTTTTTATGCTTGATATTGGCAAATTTGGAATGTCCTGACATATCGATATATCTCCTTCTGATTAGTCTTTATCAAATTAAAATTTTATCATTCTGTTACAGTTAAGTCAATGTATGTCAAACAATGTACATCAAAGAAAGCAGTGCAGATAATGAATCACATCAGATGCATTTACTGTCCTGGCAGAATGCTCCTTTTCAGCCGCGGCTCCTGCAAGTCCGTGGATCAGATCACCAAGCGCAGCAGAACGTGCACATGGATCCGTTGCGGCGGTATGCAGCGCAGCTATGATACCGGCGAGTACATCTCCGCTCCCGGCTGTCGCAAGTGCGCTGCTTCCTGATGCCATCAGATAAGAACTGCCGTCGGGATACGCAATGACGGTTCTGGCATCTTTCAGCACACAGACCGCTCCTGTCTTCCGGGAGAACTGCTCAGCTGTCTCAAAGATATTCTTACGGATTTCATCAATAGACAATCCGGTCAGTCTGCTCATCTCTGCAAGATGCGGCGTTACAATGATTCGTCCTGCTTCACTGCAGGGCCTGCTGTATGAACCAGAATCGTCCGGTACATTACTGCCATGTCCCGCCCGGATCAGAAGCTGCATCATTTCACGGTGTTTTGCAATCAGATTTAATGCATCCGCATCGAGCACGACAGGGCCTTTGTATGTTTCGAGAATCCAGGTCAACAGAAATTCCGCTGAACGTCCCGTCCCGATTCCCGGGCCGATCAGGACGCCGTCCGCCCATTCCAGCAGGCTGTCTCCGGAAGATAATCCGCCCGGATCTGCCAGATCATCCCGATAAGTGCTGATCAATGCCTCCGGAAAGGCAGCGGCCAGCGGAATCCGGTTGGCTTCTTCTGTCAGGATCCGCACCATACCTGCGCCGGCAGTTAAAGCTGCACGTCCGGAAAGATATGCCGCACCGTAAATCGTATGTGATCCCGCAATCGCCAGGATTTTTCCGCAGGAGCCCTTATTTCCGAATGGATCGCGCGCAGGCAGCAGCTCAAGATCTTCTTTCTGCAGCAGATAGCGTGATGAAAAACCATCCGCAGCTGCATCCGGTTCCGGAATTCCGATCGGTGCAACCCGCACATGTCCCGCAAAGGCAGCGCCGGGAGCCAGATAAAGTCCCGGTTTTCCATATGCAAATGTGACGGTGCGTTCCGCATGCAGTGCGGCGCCGCATATTTTGCCGCTGTCAGCATCGATACCGGAAGGAATATCTACGGCAATGACTCGAACATCAGGATCCGCATTAACGGATTCGATAAGGGTTTTGATCCTTCCGTTGATCTCTCTGGAAAGCCCGACGCCAAAGACTGCGTCGACAACAACCGAGTAGCGGCCGGCTGTATAGCTGGTCACAAATACAGGATCATACCAGGAAAGCAGTTCCATCTGATGCCGCATGCCCTCACTGAAATGATCCGGATTACCGGTAAGCAAAACAGCCGGTGTATATCCTTTTTCGCAGAGCATTCTCGCGACTGCGATCCCGTCGCCGCCGTTGTTGCCGCTTCCTGCGATGACCAGCACGCGGTTCAGCGGCATGTGAGCATGCTGCATGGTGTGCAGTACAGAGAGCGCCGCCCGTTCCATAAGAACTTCCGAGGGCATCCCGCGTGAAATGGTCTGCTGATCGGCCTGTTTTGATTCTTTTGCCGACAGTAAACGAATCATTCTGCTTCCCTGCCCTTCATGTCGGTCAGATTATAAGAAAGCCGCATCAGACTATCCGAAAGATGGACATTTTCAACCACAACATTTTTCGGAAGAATCAGATTCAGATCTGTATGCGCAAAATTCCAGATCGCCCGGATTCCATTATCTGTCAGCGTTTTTGCCACTTCGACAGAGGCATCCTTCGGAATGGTAAGCGCGGCAATTTCAACGTCATGCGCTGAGAGAAATTCCGGTAATTCATCCAGCATACGGACCGGAATGCCCCGGACAAGACGTCCCTTCAGAGCAGGATCGATATCAAACATACCTATAATCTGGAATCCGTTTTTTTCGAATCCGTAATTACCAAGCGCCTGACCAAGATGGCCCGCACCGATAATAATCATATTATGCATTTTGTCCAGTCCGAGAATTTTTCCGATCTCTTCCCGGAGCACATAGGCATTATATCCATACCCCTGCTGTCCGAATCCGCCGAAATTATTTAAATCCTGGCGGATCTGTGAGGCTGTGACTTTCATACGCTCGCTGAGTTCTCCGGAAGAAATCCGTTCAATTCCGGAATCAAGAAGTTCACCGAGGTAACGGTAATAACGCGGCAGACGGCTGATGACCGCCTTGGATATTCCTTTTTCTTTCACAAGTGAATCCTCCCTAAACATAACGATGCGTCCCGGCACTGAGGAGTCTTCAATCCGGAACGCGTCTTTCCCTGCTGCATATTATAGCAAGCTTCATCTGTCTTGTCAAAAGAATATCGCTTAAGTTTTG
>CAZRNI010000087.1:0-1639 GCA_964601425.1 uncultured Eubacterium sp.
GTATTGTCGCCAAGATATACATTATTTAGAACAATTGAGTTTTTAATGACGCAATTGTTTCCAACATAAACATCATGGAACAGAACTGAGTCTTCGACGGTTCCGTTTACGATACACCCGCTGGAAATTAAGCTGTTTCTCACATGATTGCCGGGGTTAAACTTTGCCGGCGGCAGATCGTAACTTTTTGAATAGATGCCCGGATACTGATTGAAGAAGTAATCCCGCACCTCCGGTTTCAGGAAGTCCATGTTCGTCCGATAATAGGATTCAATGGTAGCGATGTTACTCCAGTAGGTGTCAATCTTGTACCCGTAAATCCGTTTTAAGTTTTTATATCTGATAAAGATATCCTTGACCAGATCATATCTGTCCTCCTGCGCACATTTTTCCAGCAACTCAATCAACAGCCGCCTTCTTATCACGTAAATGCCCGTCGAGATCAGATTAGAGGTGGAAACCATCGGTTTCTCCTCAAATTCTTCGATGCGATAATCTTCATTCATCTTAATCACACCGAACCGGCTCGGATCATCGTTTTTGCACTCGGTGCAAACAACTGTTATATCCGAACGCTTTGCTATATGATATTTTAAAACCTCGTTATAGTCAAGCTTATAAACGCCATCGCCGGAAGCAATTATTACATATGGCTCATGGCTCTCACGAAGCCAGCTGATATTCTGGTAAATGGAATCTGCCGTACCTCTGTACCACCAGCTGCTGCTGGAAGTGACAACAGGAGTGAATACGTACAGACCACCCTGCTTCCTGCCGAAATCCCACCATTTTGATGACATGAGATGTTCATGCAGCGATCTGGCATTGTACTGCATCAGCACCGCAACTTTCTGCACATGAGAATTACTCATGTTGCTCAGCGCGAAATCGATACTGCGGTAGCTTCCTGCCACAGGCATCGCCGCAACAGCCCGCTTGTCTGCCAGTTCACGCATCCGGGTGCTTGTTCCGCCTGCCAGAATAATTCCAAGGGCTCTCATAGCGGATCACCATCCTTCTCCAGGAGTGCACTGCCGCCGGGCAGCTTTCCTTCCTGATAATCTTCAATTGTCGTTTCACCGGATATGACCGTGTTTTTCCCGATTTTTACATCATTCGGAATAACGGAATACTCTCCGATCGTAACTATACCGCCTGTGTAAATACTCTCATTATACACATTGGGCACTTCTTCGCCGATTCCGGTTTCTACCCGGTCGCCGATGTGTGCGCCTTCTGCGACAATCGTCTTATTCAGCCGGGTATTTTCTCCGATAACACTGTGGCGCATGATAATTGAATCTCTTATCACCGCGCCTTTTTTAATTGTGACATCCGGGCCGATCACTGAATTGTAGACTTCGCCGAATATTTCACATCCTTCGCCAATCGAACACCGGTCAACTACTGCATCCTTAGAGATATACTCCGGCCGGATAATATCCGCCTTCGTATAGATCTTCCAGAACTCTTCATACAGATTAAACTCCGGAATAATATCGATCAGCTCCATATTGGCTTCCCAATAGGATGTCAGCGTTCCGACATCTTTCCAGTATCCGTTGAACTCGTATGCAAATAATCGCTTGCCGTTATCTCGACAGTATGGCAGAACATGCTTGCCGAAGTCAAGACCTTC
>CAZRNI010000087.1:1649-8773 GCA_964601425.1 uncultured Eubacterium sp.
ATCAGGGCCATATGCTGCTTCTCCATGGCGACAGGGACGGCACCGTTCCCCTTTAAATACCCATGGAAGCGAGATTGCTGCGCGGATGCTCCGGTTTTTCTTCAAATTCCGTGATCCGTCCGGTTTCATCTGCAATCATAATGCCAAACCGGCTGGCTTCCTCCATGGGAACCGGCATACATGCGATCGTTACGTCGGCATGATTCACTTTGTGATAATCCAGCATTACTTCATAATCCATCTTGTAGATATGATCTCCTGACAGAATCAGAACATAATCCGGATTATAGTTGTCTATATATGCGATATTCTGAAAAATCGCATTTGCAGTTCCTGAATACCACTCGCTGGAATCACTTTTTTCGTACGGCGGAAGAATCGTTACACCGCCGATATTGCGGTCAAGATCCCACGGAATGCCGATTCCAATGTGTGAATTCAGGCGAAGCGGCTGGTACTGGGTCAGTACGCCGACTGTGTCAACTCCCGAGTTGATACAGTTGCTGAGTGGAAAATCGATAATGCGATACTTTCCGCCAAATTCCACTGCCGGTTTGGCGACGGTTTCAGTGAGAACTCCGAGCCGGCTTCCCTGTCCGCCGGCAAGAAGCATCGCGATCATCTCTTTCTTGATCATGACATCACCTCTTGCATTAATTTAGTACAAAGATTATACCATAGTTCAGACGCAATGTGAACATTTTTAATAATTTCGTCATATTCTGTATACTGTTTCTTGTGACCATTGACGAACAGCAGATTGCTGTTAGACTTTTCAGAAACGGACGAGTATAATAATTATACCTATGCGATTTTACAGGAGTTTATATCATGTATAAGATAGATTTTAACAGACCCATTCACATTCATTTTATCGGAATCGGCGGAATCAGCATGAGCGGTCTTGCTGATGTCCTGCTTGACCGCGGATTTACGGTTTCCGGTTCGGATATGAAAGCATCCGAACTCACGGAGCATCTGTCCGGACGCGGCGCAGAGATCGCATATCCGCAGTCTGCTGATAATATCAGGCCGGGGACTGACCTTGTCGTTTATACTGCAGCGATTCACCCGGACAATCCGGAATTTGCAGCAGCCGCTGCCGCTGGTATTCCGATGCTGAACCGCGCTGACCTGCTCGGTCAAATGATGCAGAACTATGAGACGTCTGTTGCTGTTGCCGGAACCCACGGCAAGACAACAACAACCTCAATGCTCTCCCATATCCTGATGAAAGCTGAAATGGACCCGACCATCTCAGTCGGAGGGATTCTTCCGTCAATCGGCGGAAATATCCGCGTCGGACAGTCCGATGTTTTTCTGACAGAAGCCTGTGAATATACGAACAGCTTCCTGTCTCTCCACCCGAAAATCGGTATCATCTTAAACATTGATGCGGATCATCTGGATTTCTTCAAAGATCTGAACGATATCCGCCGCTCCTTCCGCCGTTTTGCAGAGCAGATTCCGTCGGATGGGACGCTGGTAATAAATGCGGATACTCCTGCATACAAAACCATCATTGACGGTCTCGCCTGTCGTACTGTCACATATGGTCTTGATGTGTCAGAAGCCGACTATACGGCGCGTGATATTGTCTACGATGCAGCTGGCTGTGCGTCCTTTACCTGTTACTTCCGGGGAACACCGGCGGGATTGTTTACACTCCGCGTTCCGGGCCGTCATAATGTATCCAACGCGCTGGCTGCCATTGCCGCTGCGTTCGTCACAGGTGTCCCCTCAGAAGCAGCTGCAGCAGGTCTGGAATCCTTTACCGGAACAGACCGCCGCTTCCAGTTCAAGGGACAGTTTGGCGGCATTGATGTCATCGATGATTATGCACATCATCCGACAGAGATCCGGGCAACCCTCGCTACTGCGGCTGCCGGCTCACACAAAACAACGTGGTGTGTATTTCAGCCGCACACTTACACACGCACGAAAGCTCTGATGGACGAATTTGCAGACGCACTCGCCATGGCCGACCGTGTCGTTCTCGCAGACATCTATGCAGCCCGTGAGACAGATGATCTCGGCATCTCCTCTGACACACTCCGCGCAGAAATCGAAAAGCGCGGCACAGAGGCATGGTATTTCCCATCCTTTGAAGAAATCGAAGTGTTTCTTCTGGAAAACTGCCGGGAAGGTGATCTGATCCTGACAGTCGGTGCCGGCGATGTGTACCGGATCGGGGAGGAACTGCTCTCAAAGACAACTGAAAAATAAGCCCCTGCGATCACCAATTTCATCGCAGATATTATAAGAACACAAGATTTATTCGAAAGGAACACCGCATGAGCGCAATTCAAATCAACACCGATCATGAAGAATCCTACACAATGCTTCCGGATCTCTTCATCGAACAGCACATGCCTCATGCCAACGGAGAGTTTGTAAAAGTATACATTTACCTGCTGCAGCTTGCGCAGCAAAAAAAGAGGCGTTTTTCACTTTCTGAAACGGCTGATGTATTCGCCTGCAACGAGAGAGACATCACACGCGCAATCCGCTTCTGGGAAGAGCGCGGACTGATCGCAGTCGACAAATCCCCTGCTGATGATACAATCGCCGGGATTCGTTTTGTTTCTGCACCGCATGGCAGCAATCAGCAGATTAATGCCGGGCGTACCGCTGCCGGAAACACTTCTGTGCCGCAGGCGGAACAATCTCAAAAAGCACGGCAGACGGCAGATGTGCAAAACGGATCCGGAATTGCGCCCGCACTTTCCAATGACCGTACCAGTATGCTGATGCGGGATCAGAAAGATGTGCGCCAGATTGTTACAATTGCAGAACAATATCTCGGCCGCACCTTAAGTTCAACTGATCTGGGCAGACTGCTCTACCTCTATGATGAGCTGCATTTCTCCGTGGATCTGATTGATTATCTGATCGAATACTGTGTATTAAAAGATAAACGAAGTATGCATTATATTGAAAAGGTTGGTCTTGAGTGGTACAATGACGGCGTCAAAACCGTGTCAGAAGCCAGGGAACGGACTGCCTTCTGGAGCAGGGATTATTTCCGGATTCTCAGGGCTTTTGGCATTACAAACCGCAATCCTGTCACCAGAGAAATTTCTTATATGAAAAAATGGCTGACTTCATTTGGGTTTTCCATGGACTTAATCTGCGAAGCATGTGAACGAACGATAACACAGACCGGCCGCCCCCGTTTCGATTATACAGACAGAATTTTAACTGCCTGGTACGATGCCGGCGTCCACACACAAGAGGATGTATCTGCACTGGATCAGCAGCACGCTGACCGCGTAACAGCCGAACGCGAAGCCCGCAGCAACAGACAGCCGCAGCAAAAAAAGCCGGCGTCCGGCGGTAGTTCTTCAGGAAATAACAATAAATTCAACAACTTTACCCAGCGTGACTATGATTATCGTTCACTGGAACAGCAACTGCTGAATCAGCAGTCACAGCAGGATCAGCAATGAAATCCTGTCAGTCAGACAGCAAACAGACAAATTCCGGAGACGTTTAAATGGCTCTATCCAATACCGCATATGACGCCATCATGCGCATATATAATGACCGCCAGCTCGAAAACAGAAAGGCTCAGGAAGCACGCATTGAGGAAGTTTATCAGAAGATTCCGCGCCTTGCGGAGCTGTCCGGTGAAATTGCCTCTCTGTCTGTCCGAAAGGCACGCGCGATGCTGGAAAAGGACACCGACGATTTCGATCTGGAAGCGGCAATTGCCGGCCTCGCGGAGGAGCGGGCTGTATTACTGCGCGCACACGGCTATCCGGCTGATTATCTTGAACTGCAGTATACCTGTCCGAAGTGTAAGGATACCGGGCTGATTAACGGCCGCAAATGTGACTGCTTCCTCCGTACCGAAGTTGATTATCTGTACCGTGGCTCCCACGATCAGAAACTTCTGGAAGAAGAAAACTTTGACCGGTTTATCCTGGAATACTACCCGGACGATATCATGGATACCTCCGGACTCTCCTCCCGCGCAAATGCCATGCAGGCAAGAGAAACTGCCATCCGGTTTGTTCAGCAATTCGATACTGCTTTCGAAAATCTCTGTATTTACGGAGATACCGGCGTAGGCAAAAGCTTTCTCTCGCATTGTATCGCGCATGAACTGATCCTGCGCGGTCATACTGTCGTTTACCTGACATCACACGATCTATTTGATCATCTGGCACAGAGCGCATTTGACCACAATGAGGATGCCGCAGACTTATCTGATCAGATTTTTTCCTGTGATCTGCTGATAATAGATGATCTCGGAACAGAACTGACCAATGCGTTTGTATCTTCCCAGTTGTTTCTCTGTGTCAACGAGCGTATATTAAAGAAAAAATCCACAATTATTTCTACCAATCTTTCTCTGGAAAAGTTTGCAGAAATCTATTCAGAGCGTACCTTTTCAAGAATCCTCGGCTCCTACAGACTGATTCGTCTGTTTGGCAGAGATATTCGCATCCAAAAGACACTGCAGGGAAAACAATAATACGGGAGTCAGAATACAATATGACAGTCAAAAACACATCCGCAAACGAATACTTTGATGCACTTCCTTCAGGTCGGCTCGGATTGCTTGCGCTGCAAAGCTGCACAGAACTCGGTCAAAAGGTCAACGATTTTCTGGTTGAATGGCGGCGGGGAAGAGATTTTTCCGGAGAGTCTTCTCTGTATCACGCTGGATATTCCCGTGATAATTACCTCATTTCCCATAAGATTTCCCGCTTCGGAACCGGAGAAGGCAAAGGCGTTATCAATGATTCGATCCGCGGCGACGATATGTTTATCCTGGTGGATATCTGCAATTATTCCATTACCTACCGGATGTTCGGCTATGAAAACCGCATGTCGCCGGACGACCATTTCGGAGATCTGAAGCGTGTCATTGCCGCCATCGGCGGTAAAGCGCGACGCATCAACGTTATCATGCCATTCCTGTATGAAAGTCGCCAGAACGTGCGCAACGGGCGTGAATCACTTGACTGCGGACTCGCGCTGCAGGAGCTGGTGCAAATGGGCGTCGAAAACATCATTACATTCGATGCACATGACCCGCGCGTCCAGAATGCGATTCCGCGGCACGGATTTGAAACCGTGACCTGCTCTTATCAATTCATCAAGAACATTCTCCGTCACGGGGACGACGTGAAGGTGGATTCTGACCATCTTATGGTCATCAGTCCGGACGAAGCCGGCATGAAGCGTTCCATCTATCTGGCCAATAACCTGGGCGTCGATATGGGTATGGTGTACCGCAGACGAGACTACTCCACCCTGATTGACGGACGCAACCCGATCGTTGCACATGAGTTCCTCGGGACAGATGTAGAAGGGAAAGATATGATCATCATGGATGACATGCTTTCCTCAGGCAACACGTTAATCGAAGTGTCCGGATTGCTGAAAAAGATGGGAGCGCGCAATATTTATCTCTGCGCAACCTTCGGATTGTTCACAAATGGTCTGGATATGATCGATCAGGCTTACAAAGACGGATTGTTCACAAAGATTTTCACAACCAACCTTGTATACCAGCGGCCTGAACTGCAGACTCGGCCTTACTATCACTGCTGTGATCTGAGCAAATATATCGCACTGCTGATCGACACGCTCAACCATGATTCTTCGATCAGTGATCTGCTGGATCCGGTCAGTCGTATTCAAAAAGTTCTCCGCCGCTATGCGGATGGAGAAGAAATCTGATTATATTAAAACAGGGCTGGCGCAGCTTACTGCGCTAACCCTGTTTTTTTGTCGTAACCTCTCTAATAGTCCGCTACAGCAGAATCATCATACACTTCTGTGGCTGTATCGCCCGATTCTTCACTCTCTGTGTCATAATCTGAGGTTTCGGAATCATAACTGTTTTCTTCGGACCCGTTTTCGTTATTCGAATCGCCGTACCCCTCTGAAGTTTCTGTTTCCGATCCTGTATCGGATTGTCCCTCTGTATAAGCTGCTCCGGATGATGATTCTTCACTGCTTCCTGCCGCTGAATCTACTGTACTCTCAGACGTACTGCCCGCTGCTCCTGAAGCAGAGGCATCTGTTCCGGCAGCATTTACATCAGCTGAAGCATCCTTCTTATCAGAAACCGCTCCATGTGCAATATCTGAATCGCTGAATCCGAAATAAGTGACGCCGGCTTCCATCTCAAACCCGCGCGCTGCTGCGAGTTCAGTGAGTGTTACCATCTGGTACCCGGCTTCTTTTAATCCGGGAATCATGGTTTTAAGCGAGCTGATTGTGTTGGCATGAATATCATGCATCAGCACAATATCTCCGCCTTCTACATTGGAAATCACCTTCTGCGCCATCTCATAGGCATCCGGGTTTGTCCAGTCCTGGGTATCGAAGTTCCAGTACATACTCGGCTTGTCAATTCTGCTCTCCAGCTCCGCATTGTAGCTTCCATATGGGAATCGGATCAAACTGGCCGGCGCACCTCCGCTGTACTTGGCGATCTGCTCGTCCGTATCCTGAAACTGCTGCAGGGCAGCGCTGATCGAAAGAGTCGTCATATCGCTGTGATCATAGGAGTGATTGCCCAGCTGGCATCCCAGCTTAACCATGCGCGGGATCGTCTCTGAACCATACTGCTCGACTTTTTCGCCCAGCATAAAAAAGGTTGCTTTCGCGCCATTCTCTTCCAGAAGATCCAGCACTTCATTTGTAAACTCACCGGGACCATCATCAAAAGTCAGCGCAATCATTTTCGAACTATCCGCAGCACTGTCATACACGCCATGCTCATCAAAATAGCATCCTTTGCCGCCGATCGCTGTCCAGCCGGTATCCATATAACCCGTACTGTCGAAATGATATTCCTGCTGCTCAAGTGTAAACCATCCATTTACATAGAAGGTCTTTTCGTCACTGGCATACCACCAGCCTTTATCATCATGCTGCCAGCCCGGTGTATCATACCGCACACGCATTCCATCCGGTATGCGGGCGCGTCCGGCCTGTCCGGAACCATCTTCTGCTTCCGGATCTACGGTGATTTCAAGAGCTTCTGATTCGCAGACAGCAGAATCCAGACGAGCTATTTCCGTGCGTTCACTGAACGGCTACACAAGCAGCCAGATCACGGCACTGACAGCTACAACAGCAACACCAACAATTGCCGTCCT
>CAZRNI010000088.1:0-8740 GCA_964601425.1 uncultured Eubacterium sp.
GCAGACTCGGCCACGAGGTGCTCGGTGACATTCATCTGGGCGACTGGGGCCTGCAGATGGGACTTATCATGACAGAACTGCAGGAGCGCAAACCGGAGTTGCCGTATTTTGATGACAGTTTCACAGGTGAATATCCGGCAGAAGCTCCGTTTACAATCGGCGAACTTGAGGAAATCTATCCGGCGGCAAGCGCGCGTTCCAAAGAAGACGAGGAATACCGCGCCCGTGCGCTGGAGGCAACACATCTGCTTCAGGAGGGAAAACCGGGATACCGTGCGCTCTGGCAGCATATTATCAATGTTTCCGTCACCGACCTGAAGAAGAATTATGAGAAACTGAATGTGTCCTTCGATCTGTGGAAGAGCGAGTCGGACGCGCAGCCGTATATTCCGGACATGGTGCAGAAAATGATGGAAGACGGCTTTGCGTATATGGACCAGGGAGCCCTCGTTGTTGATGTCGCAAAGGAAGATGATACCAAAGAGGTGCCGCCGTGCATTCTCCTGAAATCTGACGGGGCGTCATTGTATACAACAACAGATCTGGCAACGCTTGTGGAACGTATGAAGCTGTTTGCGCCGGATGAGGTTCTCTATGTGGTTGATAAGCGGCAGGAGATGCACTTTGAGCAGGTCTTCCGCTGCGCCCGCAAAACCGGAATCGTACCGGAAAATGTGCGCCTCTCTTTCCTTGGATTTGGCACGATGAACGGAAAAGACGGCAAACCGTTCAAAACCCGCGAAGGCGGCGTCATGCGTCTGGAAACGCTGATCGCTGACATCAATCAGGAAATGTACCAGAAGATTGTTGAGAACAGGAGTGTGCGCGATAAAGATGCGGACGATACTGCAAAGATCGTCGGACTGTCGGCGCTGAAATATGGCGACCTGTCCAACCAGGCGTCCAAAGACTATATCTTTGACATTGACCGCTTCACTTCCTTTGAGGGAAATACAGGACCGTATATTCTCTATACAATCGTCCGGATCAAATCAATCCTGAACCGCTATCAGGAGGAACTGGCAGCAGGCACAGGAAATACAGCCGCAGAGAGCAGCACGGCAGAAGCAGGCACAGGAAATACAACCGCAGAGAGCAGCGCGGCAGAAGCAGGCATGGGAAATGCCGGAGAGGAAAACAGCGCAGCAGAAGCGGGAACAGTGGATGCAGCTGCCCAGAGCTTTGCAGCGATTCTCCCGGCGGCATCCGATGTGGAGAAACCCTGCAGCTGCAGCTTGCGCGTTACAATGAAGCTTACATGGGAGCTTTTTCTGACAGAGCGCCGCACAGACTCTGTGCATATATTTATGAACTGTCCAATAATTTTAACAGCTTCTATCACGCGACAAAGATTTTGTCAGAGGAAAACCTGGAACAGAAGCGCGCATGGATCAGTTTGCTTGAACTGACGCGGAAAGTTCTGGAGGATGCAATAGACGGACTGGGATTTTCAGCTCCGGAGCGTATGTGATGCAGAATAAATTGTTTTTATTTGATATGGACGGGACGACAAACGAATCAGGCCCCGGAATAAAAAAGAGCGTTGCAATTGCGCTTGAAAAACAGGGAATTACGGAATATACGGAGGAGCAGCTCGACCAGTTTGTCGGGCCGCCCCTCCGGTACTCATTCCAGACGCTGTTCGGTATGACGAAGGAGCAGGCGTCACAGGGCGTACAGGATTACCGCTCATATTATGCAGCTGCGGGCAAATTTGAAAACCGCATGTATCCGGGGATTCCGGAGCTGCTGGCACGTATGAAGGAAGCCGGCCTCCTGTGTGGAATCGCATCTTCAAAACCGGAAAAATTTGTTCTTGAGATTCTGGAACACTATCACGTCGCACAGTATTTTGATGTGGTAGCAGGCGCGAGCATGAGCGAAAAGCTTGTTGAGAAGCCGGATGTGATCAGGCTGGCGCTGCAGCGAGCCCGCGAGAAGGGGCTTCTTGAAAGTTCTGCAAGTGCTTCGGGGACAGAAACAGGTCAGGCGGAAATCTGGATGATCGGGGATCGGAGCTATGATGTTACTGGCGCACATGCATGTGATATTCCTGTCATAGGCGTTACTTACGGATACGGAAGCAGACAGGAGCTCGAAACAGCCGGCGCAGATATTATCGCAGACACGGTACAGGAGCTTGAAAGAGCAATTTTTTACATTGCAGGGAGAAAATGAAAAAGCGTAATATTATATGGGATATCTTGTATCCTTCCGTATTCATGCTGCTTGCAGTTTTTGCCGTAACCATTATCGTATCTGTCATAGCAGCACTGATTACAGGCGAAAATAATATGGACAGCAGCACAATGCGCCAAGTGCCCCTGATAGCCAGCGCTGCATTTTACGTGTTTGCTGTAATATCACAGAGAAAACAGTTCCTGCTGGATGAAATGCGTTTCGGTGCTGACAGAAAAGCAGTAAATCCTGCTGTGCCGGCAACGGCAGTTCCGGCTGCAATGGCACTTGCCGATTTATTCGAATGTCTGATCGCAAAGCTTGGTCTGTATGAATTGTTTCCACAGTACGAATCCGTGGCGGTACAGACATTTCAAAATCAGAATATCGTGCTTTTACTATTGACCACGGCTGTACTTGCGCCGGTGGCAGAAGAGATGATGTTTCGAGGAATGACGTACCGAAGGGCACGGCACTGGATCGGTCAAAAAAAGGCGGTTATTCTTTCAGCATTTCTTTTCGGACTGTATCACATGAACGGCGTGCAGTTTGTCTACGCAATGCTGCTGGGCATATTTCTTGCCTGGCTGTATGAGCATTCAGAAACGCTCATTGTTCCGATTGTATGTCACGGAGCGGCCAATGTCTGGGAGATTGTGCTGGAGTACGGAATTGATCAGCCGCAGAGGCTTGTCGGAAATCAAAGAGCTGTTCTTCTGGCAGCAGAAGCGGTACTGGCTGTATTTTTGATTGGATATCTGTTCAGGTTATTTCATAAGACTACATCGCAAAAATGAAAGATCAGAAATCAATTTTAGTTCAAATTGAAGAAGAACTGGTGCAGGGAGACCGCAAGGCAATGCTGTCACATTGCGAAGAAGCAATCAATGAGGGAATTGCGGTGCGTGCGATACTGGACAATGCACTGATCCCGGGTATGCGGCGTGTGAGCGAAAAATTTCATAACGCGGCAGGAACGGTACCCGAAATCATGCTCTCCTCCAGAGCGATGAGCGAGGGAATCGAACTGCTTCGTCCTTACATTCTGCAGGAACGAGGAAAAACTCATGGCCGTATCTGTATTGGAACGGTGGCGGGAGATCTGCACGACATCGGGAAAAACCTGGTCGCAATGGTACTGGAGAGTGAAGGTTTTGAAGTGATAGATCTCGGCGTCGATGTGACGCCGCAGGAATATGTTGAAACAGCAATTGCACGGCAATGTGATATTATCTGCTGCTCTGCACTCCTGACGACAACTATGCCGGTTATGGCCGAGGTCGTACAGGAAGTCAGACGCGCCGGTGTGCAGGATCACATCAAGGTAATGATAGGGGGCGCGCCTGTTTCAGATGAATTTGCGCATGCAATTGACGCTGACGGGTATTCGGTTGACGCCGTTTCGGCCGGGGAAACAGCCCGGAAGCTTCTGCAGACAATTAACAGGGACGGCAAAACGGATCGTGCCTGAAACATGAAAAACACGGACAACAGGAAAGACAGACTGTATGATCTCATCGGAACTGACGGGGGGTCATGCCGGTCTGTTTTTTAAATACCTTTGTGAAATAACTCTGGTCATTGAATCCGCATGAGATAGCGATTTCCATGATCGGATAGTCTGTGTTTTTAAGCAGTTCAAGAGCGTGTTCAATCCGGATATTGTTCAGGTAATCTTTAAAAGTCAGGCCGGTTATTTTCCGGAACAGCGAAGAGAGATACGATGGATGTACTCCGGCAGATTTCGCGGTTTGTGCCAGCGTGACAGGTTCCGAATAATGTGCGGACAGATACCGGATCGCATGTGTGATAGCACTGTGATGATGTTCTGCCTCGATAAACTGCTCTGTAAAGATGTTAATGTTATCTGACAGAATGTAGCAGATCTCATTAAAATCAGTTGTGTTGCTGATCTCGATGATCAGTTTTTCATTCAGTTCCAGGATTCTGTCTGTATTTCCGTCCCGCTCAATTGCGGCGCGTGAGAGGAGAGAACACAGCTCAATCACGCGGATTTTGAGCTTGTTGATTTCATAGGATTCATAGAGAAGAAGAAAACCGAGCAGCTCATTCAGAGCAAGCCGCGCACCGGTTGTGTCGGCGTGCTTCGTTCTGGAGATCAGATTATTTTCCAGCGTGATGGGATAGGATCTTTGCGCTTCAGGCTTCAGGTTTTTGTAGTTCTGAATTGATTCACTGATACGGGCCTGCTGCAGGAGACGGTCACGGCCGGCGCGCATCATTTCCTTGCTGCCGCGCAGATAGCCTCCGACCAGATAGGAGAGAAGGTTGCTGATCTGTGTCGCGTGTACTGGAGAGAGGACGGGCACAGTGCGCGCACACTGCGCGAGTGTATAAAGTTGTTCAGCATTCAGCTTATGCCGGCGTTCCAGCGAACGGATCATTGCCTCGTCCGGTTCCTCCAGAAGAAACGGTCCGGCGATTACAACACCATATTGCTGGGTGTGGTTGATAATAGGAAATGCGATATTGTATGCACCTGCATGACATGAAAAGAAGTATGCAGAACCCATTGTTCCGGCCTGACGGTTTGCACGGAGTTTTTCCTGCTGGCAGATTGAATCTGTCTGCAGAAATTCCTGAATGACGGAGCAGTAGTGTGCCGGCTCCCCGATAGAAAGAAGAATCTTTCCGCCATTATCTGCAAGATGAACATGCAGACCGGTACAAATCTGAAAAGCTGTCAGGATCTGTTCCAGTTCATCCAGTGAGTAAACTTGTTCAGGAAAAGGAGTATAGAGTGTATTTTTATCGGTTGCTGCCATGTCTGCCTCTTTTGTTATGGGTTCATCGTCATGTTTTACCGGTCAGAGCCTTGGATAATTTGCTGTTTTGACGAAAAAAATGGAATAATTTGCTCACTTCCAGAATATCATAAAAAAAGACAAAAAACATTAAAAAATTACAAAAAAGTACACATTGAATTTTGATATGATTTCACCTGTAAAGGATAGATCAAAGGATATATCGTGTGAAAGCAATAACTTGAAAAATGTGAAGAGAGGAGATCAAAAATGGCAATTTTAGATGATATTTCCGAACAGCTGCAGAAGGGTAAAAAGAAAAAAGTAGTCGAACTCTGCCAGCAGGCACTTGATGAAGGAATGGGTGCGGGCGAGATTCTGAACAATGGTCTCCTTGCAGGTATGGATATTGTCGGTGCAAAATTTAAAGCAAATGAAATTTTCGTTCCGCAGGTTCTGGTTGCAGCACGTGCCATGAACGCGGGCGCAGAGCTCCTGAAGCCGCATCTGCAGGCAGGCGATGCAACAAATGCAGGCAAGATCGTAATCGGCACAGTCAAGGGGGACCTGCATGATATCGGCAAAAACCTGGTTGTCATGATGATGGAAGGTAAGGGCTTTGAGGTCATCGATCTCGGCGTCGATGTTTCTCCGGAAGCATTCATTCAGACAGCAATCGATGAGAACTGCCAGATTATCGCATGTTCTGCTTTGCTTACAACAACAATGCCGATCATGGCAGATGTTGTTAAGGGATGTGAAGAAGCAGGTATCCGTGATAAAGTTAAGATCATGGTCGGCGGTGCACCTGTCACACAGGATTTCTGTGATCAGATCGGCGCAGATGCATTTACACAGGATGCAACAAGTGCAGCTGAGAAGGCACTGGAACTGGTTGGCGCATAAGACCGGATCTTATAGTGCGGCTGAAAACTCAGCAAATAATTACATGTTATAAGCAGGAAAAGGGGTTTCGGAAGAACCCCTTTTTTTGTACAATGAATGAATGGTTATATCTCAAAAATGGAATGACGGTATGCGGGGGATAAAATGAGAGAAATCAGATTGGACTTTAACGGAAAACAGGAAAACTTACTGGAGCGGCTGCGCAGCGAACAGGTATATTTTCCGGCACCGTGCGGCGGTCGTGGAACTTGCGGAAAATGCCGCGTGCGTTTTGTGTCGGATGCACCCGAAGTTTCTGAGGACGGAAAAAAGTTTTTCTCTGAAGAAGAAATTGCTGACGGCTGGCGTCTTGCCTGCCGCGTAACGATGGAAGGTCCGGTCGTTCTGGAACTGCCGGACGCAGATGAGGATGAAATTGTGGCAGCGACCGGATTTACCGGAGACAATACAGGTGTTTCGGCGGCAGATGGCATGCGGACTACAGAAAGCAGAACAGCGGCCGGCGATCCTGATGCAGATGGCGGCGTGCATTCCGGAAGTCCGGAAAATGGCAGTATAATTCCGGCAGATGCAGACTGCGTCATCGCTGTGGATATCGGTACGACCACGCTGGCGGCTTCGCTGGTGGACAGGAACAGCGGTCAGGTTCTGAAAACAGTCACATCAGTCAATCACCAGCGCGCATACGGAACCGATGTGGTGTCACGTATGGATGCCTCCAACAACGGCAAGGCAGAGGAACTCCAGCAGTCCATTCTGCATGATCTTGCAGGAATGGCTGAAAAGCTCGGTATGGATCCGAAAACTGTACCGTTTGTGATTGCAGGCAATACGACAATGCAGCATCTTCTCCAGGGGCTCTCCTGCCAAACACTGGGTGTTGCGCCGTATGATCCGGTGGACATCTCTCTGCATAGCTGGAAGAATATGCAGATGCTGCCGGGCGTCAGTACGTTTGTCGGCTCAGATATCGTCAGTGGAATGATCGCAGTCGGCATGGATGAGAGTGAAGAAGTCAGTCTGCTCGTCGATCTTGGCACCAATGGCGAGATGGTAATCGGAAACAGGAACAGGATGATCTCGGCATCAACGGCAGCCGGTCCCGCGTTTGAGGGAGGAAATATCAGCTGCGGTGTAGCCGGAGTTCCGGGCGCAATCAGTTCCGTCGAGATCGAAGACGGCGAAGTGACGATCGGAACAATCGGAGAGCGGCCGGCAATCGGACTGTGCGGAACCGGCGTGCTGGAGACCGTATACGAACTTCTGAAAGATGAACTGGTCGATGAGACAGGTCTGATGGACGATGATTATTTTGATGATGGCTTTCCGCTGGCAGAAGGCGTTGTCTTTACCAACAAAGATGTCAGGGAAGTCCAGCTTGCAAAATCAGCAATCCGCGCGGGTATTGAGGTATTGCTGCAGGAGTACGGCATCGATTATGACGGTGTTGCGCATGTCTACATAGCAGGCGGCTTTGGCGAGAAGATTAACCAGGATAAGGCAATCGGCATCGGTCTTCTGCCGGAGGAGTTTGCGGGGAAAATCATACCGATCGGCAACAGCTCCCTTGCCGGTGCAGTCATGCTTGCAAAAGATCCTTCGCTTGGGGAACGCTTCGCCCGCGTGGCGGCAGCGGCCGGTGAGACAGCACTCGCAGAAAACCCGAAGTTCAACGATCTGTATATGGATCATATGTTCTTCCCGGAGCAATAAAGTGAGTCAGAGAGAAAGGAAGAAGCTAAGTATGACGAGAGAACAGGCGCAGGCCATCGCAGAGGAGATCGGATTCTCGCACAACGGCATATTCGATGTGGGTGTGCTGCGTTTCCGGCAGGAAGTCCGGGATATGTGCCGGGCGGATAAATGCAACAAATACAACCGTCAGTGGACATGTCCGCCGGCCTGCGGGACGCTTGAAGAGATCCGTGAAAAGGCAGATAAGTATGACTGGGGTCTTCTGGTGCAGACAACTGCATACATGGAGGATCAGTTTGATGCGGAAACCATGATGGAAGCCATGGAGGACCAGAAGGTTCATTTTGTTGATTTTCTGGAGAAGGTACGGGAAGCTGAGCCTGATATTGACATGCTTCCGATGAGCAGCGGCGGCTGCAGCGTGTCGTGTACGCGCTGTACCTATCCGAATGCCCCGTGCCGCTTCCCGGAAAAGGCATATCCCTCTATGGAGGCATACGGACTGCTGGTTTCAGACACCTGCAAGAAGGCGGGCGTGGAGTATTACTACGGCAAGGATACCATTACATTTACCAGCTGCTGTCTGTTTCATGATGCCACCTGACAGATCCCCATTGACTCATTATCCATAAAAAGACCTTGTATCACAAAGAAAGATATGCTAAAATATCTTCTGTTGCACAAATAGCACGCATGCGGATTTCAGGCCGCGGTTCCCGCAGGTCTATGCAGGAATCAACCGGCATTCATCTGAGACGAACAGCTTGTTCCTAAGATGAACGACAGCCGGTATGCAGGACAGCGGGTTGGCAGGAAAGCTGACACATGCGGAAGAAAAAAACCAGAAAAGGAGAAAAAGCAATGAGTGTAATCAGTATGAAGCAGCTGTTGGAAGCAGGTGTACATTTTGGACACCTTACAAGAAGATGGAACCCTAAGATGGCTCCGTATATCTACACAGAGCGTAACGGGATCTACATCATCGACCTGCAGAAATCTGTCGGCATGATCGACGACGCTTACAAGGCAGTCGCTGATATCGCAGCAGACGGCGGCACAATCCTCTTCGTAGGAACCAAGAAGCAGGCACAGGAGACAGTTGCAGCAGAAGCACAGCGCTGCGGTATGTTCTATGTCAACGTGAGATGGCTCGGCGGCATGCTGACAAACTTCGAGACCATCAAGAGCCGTATCCA
>CAZRNI010000089.1:0-8739 GCA_964601425.1 uncultured Eubacterium sp.
GGATTCCCACAAAATAACTTAGGAATTTCAGCAGGCGTTTGGCTTCAACGTATTCCTTAGCCGTATCCGGAATCTGGAATAAAAGCGGTTCTGCATAAATCTTCAGCACCGACATCTCATAGATTAACGCTGAGTTAAACATCGCATCCGCATGTTCCTGGTTCGGAAAAATATACTTTTCTTCACCTCTTCGGACGGAATCCCACATGGCAATGGTCTCCTGCGCTGAAGTTGCCCGTGTCCTGTAATCACGCACAATTCTGCGGATCAGTCTTCCGTCTGTTGTCGGAATCCGGTTGTGCTCGTCAATATTGAGCTGCGTCAGCGCGCTCAGGTAAATCTTGAACTTCCTGTCTGAAGGAATGAAATCGCTCAGCTGGTCATTGAGTCCGTGAATCCCCTCAATTACGAGAACATCCCCTTCACCGAGCTTCATATAGTCGCCTTTGTATTCCTTGCTGCCGGTTACAAAACTGTAGCGCGGAAGCTCGACCTCCTCACCGTTCAGCAGCTGTGTCATCTGCTTTTCAAACAGCTCCAGATCCAGTGCCTCAAGACACTCAAAATCATACGAACCGTCCGGATTCTTCGGGGTCTCGGTACGCTCTTTATAGTAATTGTCGACACTGATCGGATGCGGCGTCAGGCCATTTACCGAGAGCTGAGTCGACAGTCTTCTGGAAAACGTTGTTTTCCCTGAAGATGACGGACCTGCGATCATGATAAATTTTACATGCTTATGTGATGCAATTTCTTTTGCGATCTCAGCAATTCTTCCTTCATGGCGCGCCTCTTCGACCAGCATAATGTGGCTGATGCCCTCCTGACAAATCGAAGTATTCAGTCTGCCGACCGTATCTACGCCAATCCATTCAGCCCACGCCTCAGATTCCTTCTGGATCTGAAATACCTTCTTAGACGGAGTAAATGGTGCAACTCGTTCCGGTTCCGATTTTTCGGGCGTCAGCAGGAGAAATCCGTCATCATACAGCATCAGATCAAACCACCGGAGATATCTGGTATTGGTGACCATATAGCCATAAAAATAATCCTGATAATCATCCAGTGTATATAAATTGACTGTTGACCCAAGCCTGTAACGGAACAGTTCTTCCTTATCCGTAAGGCCCCGCTCCTGAAAAATTGAGCGTGCCTCTTTGAGCGGTATCTGCTCCTTAATGATCGGAAGCTCTGCATCTACAAGTTCCTGCATCCGCGCCTTTACCTGCTGCAGAAATTCCGCGTCAGGCTGCAGTTCTCCGTGCATCTGATAAAAATATCCGTTTGATGTGCTTAAGACCTGCACGATCCGCGGAATTTCCGGCAGACCTGTCACATCTTTAACCGCCTTAAGCATCAGCAGATTCAAACTTCTTTTATATGTTTTGTGTCCGCTGTCATCCGCCGTCGTAACCAGCGTTACCTCGGCACCGTCTTTTACTGTCCTGTGCAGTTCACGCAGCACTGTATTCTCAAGAACGAGGACAATCTGATGCTCATATTCCGCCTGCAGCGCTGCTGCAATTTCCCCATAGGTAGTTCCCTGTGGATATGCGTATGTGACTCCATTGATATGAATTGTACATTTTTTCGTATCCATACAAATGACCTCTTTAAAAGCTAAAACACACTGCTTCGTATCGATATCAAAGGACCGTACCCGGGTGCATTACTTCTGCCCCCTTTACGACACAGTCCGGAAATTCCTTCCGGATCAACTGAACCACGTCGTCAATAAAACAATATTCTGTCCCATAATGTCCGGCATCTATGATACAGAGCCCATCCGCGACCGCATCAATCGCTGTGTGATGATCTATATCGCCCGTAATCAGAACATCCGCCTCTTTTTGAATCGCAAACCCTGTCATGCTTTTTCCTGAACCGCCGGATACTGCTGCGCGTCTGACCTTTTTGGAATGATCGCCGTAGACCATGACATGCGGCAGCTTCATCTGCTTTCTGACAAAAGCCGCAAGTTCAGCAAGTGACATCTCTGACGGAAGCATTCCGACGCGTCCGATCCCCTCTGCTGCGCCATTACGCTCTCCGGTCTGCTCCAGCACTTCAGTTTCCTGAAGACACAGCTGTTCCGCATTTAGATCTGCCATTCTGCAGATATCGTAATTTGTGTGCATCGCATAATATGCGATGCCTTCTTCGAGCATCCTGACCAGACGTCTCCCGATGATATCGCCGTTGTTTACAGATCGAATACTTCCGAAGATCAGCGGATGATGCGAAAGAATCAGATCGGCATCCCAAGCTGCCGCCGCATCCAGCGTACCGTCAGTTACATCGAGTGTTACATAAATTCTGCTCACAGGAGCCTCATATTTTCCGGCCAGAAGCCCCGGATTGTCCCAGTCATAAGCCGCATCCTTCGGAAAAAACTGTTCCAGCCTCTCAATAATATTTCTCACACGAATGACTTTACTCATAACGCTCCCTTGCTGACCGGATCAGCGCAAGTTCTTCCTGCAGTTCGTCGATGCGATGCAGGATTCGCTCCTGCGGCTGTCCGGAAACCTGTTGTTTCAAACGCTCCCGCACACGCTGCACCTGCTCTTCCTTCTTCTCCAGATATCGCTTCAGTACCGGATGCTGCTTTTGCAGCAGTACAGGTCCGAAGTGATACTCACATTCCCCGGCAAGTGCTGTCTTTGATTCGGCAGGCAGCGCACGGATGATCTGATAATACTTTCCGTCTTCTTCCACCATGTCTTCATCTTCGATCCGAAAAAACTGCCCGGCAAATGAAGTTTCCAGAAGTGTGTGCCGCAGCCAGCCAAGATCCGACTGTGGTTCCAGAATCAGTTCCCGCAAAGAACCGGTGACATCAGATGAAGCGGTCAGAATCCGTCCGGTCAGTCTGCCGCCCATACCGGCAATTACAACCGTATCGGCTTCTCCTGCCTTCAGACCTGTAAGGCCGTCGGACAGTCTGACTTCTATCCTGTCCGCACAATTCTCCGACCGGATATGCTCTTTTGCAATCTCCAGCGGTCCTGTCCGGACATCCGACGCAATGGCCCGTGTGAACTGCCCGCATTTCACCAGATGGATCGGAACATATGCGTGATCACAGCCGATATCGGCCAATGTGCCGGATCCTCTGATCATGCCGCAGATTATCTGCAGCCGTTCTGAAAGTTTATTCATCAGTCCAGATAATCCTTCAGTTTTCTGCTGCGGCTCGGATGACGCAGCTTACGCAGCGCTTTTGCTTCGATCTGACGGATTCGTTCTCGTGTGACATTGAATTCACGTCCGACTTCTTCCAGCGTGCGGGCACGGCCGTCATCAAGCCCAAACCGAAGACGCAGAACCTTCTGCTCCCGTTCTGTAAGTGTGTCCAGAACCTCTTCAAGCTGTTCCTTCAGCATAGTAAATGCTGCCGCATCTGCCGGAATCGGAGCATTGTCGTCCCGGATAAAATCGCCCAGATGGCTGTCTTCCTCTTCACCGATCGGGGTTTCCAATGATACGGGTTCCTGCGAAATCTTCAGAATCTCGCGGACCCGCTCTACCGACATATTCATTTCTTTTGAGATTTCTTCCGGCGTAGGCTCTCTGCCGAGTTCCTGCAGCAGCTGCCGGGATACACGGATCAGTTTATTGATTGTTTCCACCATGTGCACCGGAATACGGATGGTACGCGCCTGATCAGCAATGGCACGTGTAATTGCCTGCCGGATCCACCAGGTTGCATAAGTAGAAAACTTATAACCCTTGCGGTAGTCAAACTTCTCAACCGCCTTGATCAGACCGAGGTTTCCTTCCTGAATCAGATCCAGAAAAAGCATACCACGTCCGACATAACGTTTTGCGATTGACACAACCAGCCTCAGATTTGCTTCTGCCAGACGCTTCTTTGCCTCTTCGTCGCCCGCTTCCATCTTCTGTGCGAGATCAACCTCCTCCTCTGCTGTCAGCAGCGGGACCTTTCCGATTTCCTTCAGGTACATACGCACCGGATCTTCGATGCTGACGCCCTCCGGAACTGACAGGTCAATTTTTTCCATATCGACTTCTTCTTCATCGATATTGCTGTCATCATCTTTCAGAATAAGGACATCATCGCCTTCATCTGAATCATCCTTCGGCACACGGAGTACATCGATTCCGTGTGTTTCCAGATAATTCATGACTTTTTCAAGCTGTGCGTCAGAAATCTCAACATCCGAAAAATGATCTATGACTTCTTTGTATTCCAGTGTGTTCTTCTTGGTTTTTCCTATGTCTGTCAGCTCGTGGATTTTTTCCATGAGTTTCTCTTTGTCCATCTTTTTCTCCTTCTGCCGGTGTGGCGATCGTCAATCTATTGTCTAAATGTAACAGACGCTATTCCGGATGCCTGCAGCTGATCCAGTTTCCTGCGGGCCTCCGTCAATTTCATCAGTCCTTCCAGATCTGTCATGGAAAGCTCTGACAATTTTCTGTCCAAAGCATCTTTTTTGATCTGACAGACCATATCTGTCAGCGCACGGGTACGGCTCTGTTCATCCTCCTGACCGATTTCTCCGTGAAACAGTGCTGCCGCACGACTCTGCGCTTCACTGTCTTCAAAATGATCAATAATACTGGCCGGATTGGCTGATCCTTCTGCGCTTTGTTGATAAAGAAGCTCTGCGATTGTCCGGTAAAACGGATTTGTAAACTCTTCCGGCGATAAGATTCCGGCAAGCTGACCGGTTAGTCCCGGATCGTTTGCGAGCCATGTTATCAGCAGTTTCTGTGCCTGATCCGACTGCGTGTCACGGCGCGCATCGCCGGCGCGCGCCTGTTTCGGTTCTCTTGCAGGAGCTTTCCCCGCACCTGCAAGCGCAAGCTTTCCGACCATTTTACGCAGTGTTTCACGCTCTATGTGATACTGATGCGCAACTGCCTCCAGATGACTGTCCCGCTCAATCTCATCCTCGAGCGTCAGCAGATGCGACGCAGCTGCATGCAGGAAATCACTTTTTCCACGAGGATCGTTGAGATCATAGTCACGCTCCAGCATCCTGATTTCAAACATAAAACTGTTTTCCGCCTGCTCCAGCCGCTCAGCAAATGCATCAGGACCACGGTTTTTAATGAATTCGTCCGGATCCTTAAATGGCTCCAGATGAACAACCCTGCTGGCCAGCCCCGCCTCCCGCAGCATCGGAATCGCCCGAAGTGCCGCTCGCACACCGGCGTCATCGCTGTCATACAGCAGCAAAATACGATCCGCATACCGTTTCAACAACGAACAGTGCCCCGAAGTCAGCGCCGTACCAAGTGAAGCGACCGCATTGGTAAAACCCGCCTGATGCATGGAAATAACATCCATATATCCTTCACAGACAATCATGTCCTTCTTTCTGCTGCGCCTGGCGATCTGCAATCCATAAAGGTTGCGGCTTTTATCAAAAATCTGGGTTTCCGGAGAATTCAGATATTTCGGCTTTCCGTCACCCATCACGCGGCCGCCGAATCCAATCACACGGCCGGACGGATCCATAATCGGAAACATCACACGATTCCAGAATTTATCATGCGCGCCTTTCTGCTCGTCCATATAAAAGAGTCCCGAATCAGCCAGCAGCTGATCCTCATATCCCTTCTGTTTCAAAAAGCGGTATAGATCATTGCTGTATTTATCTGCGTATCCAAGTCCAAACTGGCGGATCGTCTCGCGGCTAAGTGCCCGGTCCGTCAGATATTGCATTGCCCGGCGTCCTTCCGGTCTGCGCAGCTTCTGATAGTAATATGTTGCTGCTTCCTTCTGGATTTCCAGAAGCTTTGTCCGTCTGTCTGCTGCATGCCGCTCGGAAGCCGAATAATTTTCTTCGGGAAGGTTAATCCCCGCACGCTCTGCCAGTGTCTGCACTGCTTCCTGGAATGTGCGGTTTTCATACTGCATTAAAAATGTATATACATTTCCGCCCTGTCCGCAGCCAAAGCAATAATACATCTGCCTTTCACGGTTCACGTTAAAGGAAGGCGTCTTTTCATTATGAAAAGGACACAATCCGACCCACGAACTGCCGCGGCGCTTCAGCCTGACATAGCCGGAGATCACATCGACAATATCATTTCCGGCGCGCACCTCTTCAATTATATCATCGCTGTAATACATAACTCCCTCAACGCCTTCTCAAAACACATCCCACGCATGCGGAACATAGATTTCTTCAAATGTCCGGATACAGTACTGATCTGTCATTCCGGATATATAATCACAGATGACTGCCGATGTTTCCTCTCCGGCGTCCATCATCTTTCGGTATTTTTCCGGCAGTGCCTCCGGACGTCTCTCATAATAATGATACAAAACCTCAAATAAAAGGACGACCTTGGCCTCTTCCTTCTTGGCAACCGGATTGGTATAAACATCCTGGAACATAATTTCCCGAAGCCGCATCATATGCGCCGCAATCTCTTCCGACTGCCTGATCGCCCCGCTCTCGTCGCTCGAAGCAATCAGATCATGAATCAGCGTATTCAGACGCATTCTGGTTGTAACGCCCAGGGCATCCCGGATTTCCTGCGGCAGATCTGCTTCAGATATAATGCCGGCACGCATTGCATCATCCATGTCATGGTGAATGTACGCGATTTTATCACAAATCCGGACAACCTGTCCCTCCAGCGTCGCAGGATGTGCGTCTGTCTGATGATTCAGAATCCCGTCACGCACCTCCCAGGTGAGATTCAGGCCTCTTCCATCCTTTTCAAGAAGTTCCACAACCCTGATGCTCTGTATATTGTGCTGGAATCCACCCGGAGAAAGTTCATTGAGAACTTTTTCTCCCGCATGTCCAAAGGGAGTATGTCCCAGATCATGACCGAGCGCAATTGCTTCAACCAGATCAACATTCAGCCGAAGCGCCTTTGCAACTGTTCTGGCAATCTGCGAGACTTCAAGCGTATGCGTCAGCCTGGTTCTGTAATGATCGCCCTGCGGAGAAAGAAATACCTGTGTCTTATCCTTCAGGCGGCGAAACGCTTTTGCGTGAAGAATCCTGTCACGGTCTCTCTGATAATCCGTCCGGATATCACATGGCTCTTCCGGCCTGGTGCGGCCGCGGGACTCACATGCGAGCGATGCATAGGAAGCAAGCTCCGTTTTTTCTTTTTCCTCCATGATTTCCCGAATATCCATGCAGTGTCACCTCCTGATCCGGTGTCCTTCTACACAAACGTTTTCGTCTCCATAATTTAATTACCGCAGACTTACAGCATTTCCTTTTTTTTCATCATTTTTTTTGAAATTTCCATTTTTTCTGTTGACGAACCATACCGACTGGTGTTACAATACACCTTGTCGTGCGGAAGTGTCGGAATTGGCAGACGAGCTAGACTAAGGATCTAGTGCCAGCAATGGCGTACGGGTTCAAGTCCCGTCTTCCGCATAAAACGGGAAAGTCAGTAATCAAGACTTTCCCGTTTTGCTTTATATAATTATTTTTATCTCAGCAGTTTTGCCACATCATTAAAGCAGACCACCACCATCAGCGCCATCAGCAGCGCAAAGCCCGCAAAGTGGACAATTCCCTCAATCTTCCGGTTGACTGGCTTCCTTCGAATTGCTTCGATAATCAGAAAGACAAGCCGGCCGCCGTCCAGTGCCGGAAGCGGCAGGAGATTCATGACCCCCAGATTCACCGAAATCAGCACAGAGAAATTCATCAGCGACAATATCACTTCAAGCAGTCCGTAGGATTTTGCGTTCTCATAAACTGTTCCCACTGCGCTTACGATTCCGACCGGACCGGACATTTCTTTCACTGAGAAAACGCCTGTAATCAGCCCGGAAAGTGATTTCAGCGTCACATGCACCCAGTATCCCATCTCGCCAAAGCTGTATTTCAGAAGCTTCGGAACAGAAACCTTTTCCCGCATCCCGCTGAGCAAAAATCCTGCATCTGCAACGGTCTGCTCCTCCGGAATCATTGTTGCTTCAAATGTCCTGCCATTCCGGTCAAATTTCATAGAAACCGGAGTCCCGTTCATCGGATTCTCTTCAAAGTACTGAATCAATGCATCGTAACTGCCGATCGCCGTTCCGTTGACTTCTGTGATATGATCCCCGGCTTCAACGCCGGCTTTATACATTGGACTCTTATTCTGTACAAGGATGATTTCATTGTTTCCATCTTCATCAGCAGAATAAGTGAATCCCAGCAGATAGCGCTGTGTGGTCGCCGGCTCGAATGCGATTTTCTGTTTCTTTCCGTTCCGTTCATAGGTCAGATCAATCTGGTCGGTCGGAACGCCGTCAACACTCATATCAAAGCTCAGTTCACTCGCATTGGCAATTCCATTTCCTTCATAGCGCACGATCCGGTCGCCTGCCTGAAGGCCTGCTTCCGCCGCGGGAGAACCCTCCGTCACCTCTGCAACATACGCCGGGTCTGCACCTGCGATCCCGATAATGACTGCCGAAAAAACAAATGCAAGGATAAAATTGAAGACCGGTCCTGCAGCGACAACACTGATCCTTCCCAGCGGGGATGCTGCATTAAAGCTTCCCGGACTGTCGTCCTCAAGATCTTCTCCCTTCATTGCACAGGAACCGCCAAACAGGATCAATTTCAGAGAATAACGCGTCTCCTTCCCCTGAAACGAAAGAAGACGCGGTCCCATGCCCAGTGAAAATTCTTCCACTTCGATGTGATTCATTTTTGCCATTAAGTAATGTCCAAACTCATGAAAGTGAATGAGGATACTTAATACGTAATATGGGCAGTATTGCAAATGTAGGAAAGG
>CAZRNI010000090.1:0-8724 GCA_964601425.1 uncultured Eubacterium sp.
AACATAGCCGAGGAGCATAGTGATATTATGCTGAAGGATCTCGCAACAATAATAGCGAGTATTGTCGGGAAAAAAGTGGTATTTGAAATACCTGATGCTGTCGAAGCTGCTGGCTACAGCACAGCGACAAAGGCACGGCTTGACGGACACAAGCTTCAAGCACTTGGGTGGAAGCCCAAGTATGATATTAAAACTGGAATGGAGCGAACGATTCGCATATTGAAATCGTGATGCACTTGCTGAAGGAAAACAAAATGAGAACAGTGCTCTTTATTGGAAACTATACTGATGATGTGACTTATGATGCCATCACAAAAAGAAATATACGGGATTTGTCCCAAGCATCTAGAATGTTTCAAAAACGGTTCATAGATTGCTTGGCAGATGCGGATGTTGATTTCAAGGTGGTTTCTTTGGTTCCTACGAATGGACAGATAGACCTACCGACACTATTTACGGATAGAAAGATAAATATATCGGTGGTACCTGTGAAGAATGGCAGCATAAGATCAACATTTGATGCAATGAAGGTAATTAAGGAAATAGTTTCTGATATTAACTCGGATTCAATATCAATAGTAATGTATGCTGTCAATCCCATTGGGCTTATTCCTCTATTAAGATTAAAACGAAAACTCAATCTGACCCTGACTACAATATGCCCAGAGCTTCCTAACTTTAGGAGATACAAGAAAAGCTTTAAAAACACAATGAAACGCCGAGTGCTTGATTTCTTTAATAAACGCTTTGATAAGTATATTGTATTTTCTGAAGCCATGAAAAAGTATTTGCCTTCTAATCGGCAGTTCATGCTGCTTGAAGGATTTGCGCCAGATACCATTCAGAAACCTTGTATACGAGAAAAAAACATTGCAATGTATGCAGGCGGGTTGGCGGAGGATAATGGAATAAAGATTATGATAGAAGCCGCTCGGAAGTCAAAGCTAATTGATGAGCTTTGGATTTGTGGAGTTGGGGATACCTTGGAGTATGTTAAGAAAAATGCAGATAAAAAAATAAAATATCTTGGTCGTCTTGCTAATGATGATGTTGTAGAAGCTGAAAAGAAAGCAAAAGTTTTGCTGAATGTTCGTGATCCATCTAATGAGCTTACAAAGTTTTCATTTCCATCAAAGGTGTTGGAATACATGGCAGCTGGAGGAATGGTTATATCAACTATGTTGCCTGGAATTCCGAAAGAATACTATAGCTTCATAAAGACGTTAGACGAATATTCGGCTATTAATCTCGCATCAAAAATGGATGAAGTATTTCAAACTGATGACGATCAATTTATTAGCGCTACAACAGCTGCAAGTGAATTCATAACAAAGAAACAGCCTAAAAGTAGAAGTAAAGAGATTGTTTCTTTTATTGCATAAAAGTTGTTAGGAGAATTAACGGTGCAATCGCAAAAGAAAAAACGAATTACACTAATATGTGTTGCAATAATCGTGATACTTATTGGACAATTCGCGGAGGTTAGAGGCTCCAATGTATTGTTGCTTTCCGCAATCGTTATAGCAACCATATATGGAATGTTCTGTGACATTTCTCAGTTAGCTGGACTTGTCCTGCTATTGGTTGCTCCAAATAGATTGCTGACATATGGCCCAATTTCGGCACCAGCTATTATTATGCTTTTAGGAGTGATTCGGCTCTCACTACATGGAAAGCTTCGGTTAAGAACATCCACGACGTTATGGTCTGCTCTTTTGATATTATTATCAGTTATTACTATACTTAACGGCAATTCGCAGATTATTAGCACAATAAAAGTTTTTGTTGTTTTGTATTTTATAAAGTTGTATTTTTACTCTGATTGTATCGAGGATAAGTATGTTGATCTAGTTGAGAATTGCTCAATTGGATGCATAATTACATCATTATTAACATTTGTGATTAATCCAAGAGCTCTCTCAGAAAGCGTTAGGTTCTCTTTGACTGGCTCCGGGGGAGAAAATGTTCTTGGCATTCTATGCGCAATAATGTTCCTTAATCTTTTAAACATAATGTTATTTAGAGAAGATCATCATAAGTCCTTTCATATTTTGACGGCAGTTGGTTTGGTTTTTATTTGTCTACTTACTGGATCAAGAACAGCGGCCCTCTGTCTTGTGGTTGGAATGGCAGGGATTTTCGTAGTATCTTGTCTCCGCCTCAATTTTAAACAAGCTGCAATTATGCTCTTAAGTGTAGGAACTGTTGTTCTTCTGTCATACTACCTAACCCAGGGTAATAATCTGATTGCGAATTATGTGCAGAGATTTGTCTACAGGGCACAAAAACTGGCTGGTACCGATATATCTAACGGACGTTTTGAAATATGGAGAATGTATACAGAGACTTTCAAGATTCATCCTGCTATTCTGTGGTTTGGAGGAATGAATTACGCATCATATGGAATTAATATTGTTGCTCATAATATGATACTCGAACAAATTGCAGAATATGGAATTATTGGTTCGTTTGTAATTTTTCTTTTGTATTGTCATACATATAGAGATATTGCATTTGAGAGTGGTTCAAAAGCACATTGGTTATCGGCTGGAATTATTCCTATTGTTGCCCTGTTGGTTGTCAGTATGTTCTCTCATACACTACTTGGCATACCACAGACAATGATGTTGTTTATAAGTGCATATGGCATATTGGAGGCGAATCAATGAAAGTACTATGGGTAACAGCACAAGTTCTACCGTATGTAGGAGAGAAACTTGGAATTAAAACAAGCGGCTTCGGTGGCTGGATTACAAATATGATTGAGCAACTCCGTAAGGTGCAAAATATTGATATTGGAATTGCCATGGGGTCGGATAAGGTCAATGGGGGAGTTAAAGAGTTTCGAATTGATGATAATTTTATTTGCTATGTTGCTCCTGCATTGCCTAACAAGTCTATATCCGATAACGATAGAGATGCTATGATTAATCGTTTTCAACCTGATATCATTCATGTTGAGGGGAATGAATACGGCATCCAGAATCGTTTTTCGGTTGTTAAGAATGTTCCTGTCCTAATATCTTTGCAGGGAATTCTGTCCGGTTATGAGCCTTACCAGTATGGAGAACTCAGTATTGCTGACAATATGTTCTCAAATAAAAATAAGATTATGCTAAGCTCATGGATTCTATATTTTAGAAAACATCGAAAGTTTGACAACCGTGTGAATGGTGAAACTGAGACCATAAGGAATGCACAATATCTCATGGGTAGAACTTTTTGGGATCGAGCTCATAGCTATTGGATTAATCCTAATGCAAAATACTATTCCTGCAATAGAATTCTTAGACCAGCATTCTATGAGAATACCTGGGATTTAACAAAAGTTGAGAGACATAGTATCTTTATTGGAAACGGTTATTCGCCATTAAAAGGACTACATTTTGCGATTGAAGCAGTATCACTATTGAAAAACGAATATCCTGATGTAACACTTTACTGCACTGGAGATTCACCACTTGAAAATAACAAGAAATCAATTAAATACTATGGTTACAGTAATGTAATTAAAAATTTGATAAAGGAACACGGGCTTGAAAAGAATATAGTTTTTATGGGACCTCAGTTGGCTGACAAGATGATTGAAAGGATGCTGAAGTCACATCTCTATGTTTTACCGTCACTAATTGAGAATAGCCCGAATACATTAGGTGAAGCTATGATTTTAGGAATGCCCTGTGTCTCTGCATATACGGGTGGTGCATCTGAAATGGCGATCGATGAGAAAGAGGCGCTGTTCTATAGGGCGAATGATCCGAAGATTCTCGCTTGGCAAATTAAACGTATTTTTGATAGCGACGAGTTGGCATTAAGTTTAGGCGATCGTGCAAGAAGACATGCTTTGCAAACACATGATCCTATTGTAAATAGAGACACGCTTATTTCGGCATATAAGGATATACTCGGCATGTAAAGAAAGAGAGCAAATAATAGATGAGTGAGAAGAAATCAGATACCCTGTCATCAATAAAAAGAAATAAGATTATTGAGATGTACGGGGTTACTGTGTTCTACAAATTAATTGTTGTAGTTCTCAGCTTTGTAAATTCAATACTAATAAACAGATGCTTAGGCGTCGAACTTCGCGGGAGTTATACAACCATTACGAACTGGGCAAGTCTTATGCAACTGTTCCTGAATCTGGGTATCGGAACAGCGTATCCTGCAATTAAGAGACGGTATCCCGAGAAAAGCAAGGCTGTCTTCTCAACGTTGGCATTATTAATGGCTTTTTCCTATGCTGTGGTTTTCTTCATTATAGGTATATTTCTTAAAACAGATGCCAGATATGCGCTGATTATTGCTTATACATCAACGGTTGAAAATCTTATTATTTTCGTTGCTATTGTAGAGGATGTCAAGAGAAGAAACAAAGTTAATATTGCGACGGCATTTATTCATACACTTGTTCTTCTGATTGTATTTATCTTTCTGAAGAGGAACCTGTACGCTGTTCTTTGGGCGGTGATTATAGATCATCTTGTATTGGGTGGTACACTTGTAATTGTAAACCGCATTTGGGATTTCAATATTAAGTTAATTGACAAGCCTCTATTAGTAGAAATTTTCAAGATTGCAATTCCAGCGATGCTAATGAATATGCTGATGTACTTGAATTATCATGCAGACGTTTTGTTCTTAAGCGGAATTACCAAAAACAATTATGTTGTTGGCCTTTACGGTACGGCTGTAACATTAGGGAATATGCTATGGATAATACCAGATGCATTCAAGGATATTTTATACAATAGAGCAGCAAAGAAAGATAACCCGGAAGAAGTTATAGCAACTATCGCGGTCAACATATTGATTTGCTTTGTAATATTGATAGGTTTTGTTATCCTTGGAAAATGGTTCCTAGGATTTATGTATGGTCAGGATTTCGTGGCCGCATACCCATTAGTTCTTTTATTGTTTGTTGGAACATTTCCTATGGTTTTATATAAGCTAATACATCCAATTTATATAGCAAATGGAAAAACAGGGATTGTGGTATTACTTTTGTCAATTGCTGTTATGGCAAATCTTGTTGGCAATATGATCCTTATTCCGTTATATGCAGGGGTCGGAGCCGCAGTTTCATCTATTGTTTCCTATATGATATGCGGTGTTGCGTTCTACATTAAATTTAAACATGACTACAAAGTAAATTTGATTGGTACGATGAAAAATATCAAGAGAATTCTTAGAAAAAGGTAATTTGGGAGGCAAGTAAAATGAGTGAGTTTAGTGGAGCAACATTAATGATAACAGGTGGGACCGGATCCTTTGGCTCCACTGTTCTTAAGCATTTCCTGACTTCTGATATTGGACAAATTCGTATTTTTAGTCGTGATGAAAAGAAGCAGGATGATATGCGGCATGATCTACAGGCAAAGTATCCGGATCATGCAGGAAAGGTAAAGTTCTATATAGGCGATGTTAGGGATCCGCAGTCAGTTGCTGATGCTATGCCTGGTGTTGACTATATCTTTCATGCAGCGGCATTAAAGCAAGTTCCTTCATGTGAGTTCTTTCCAATGCAAGCGGTGAAGACAAACGTTGAGGGCACTGATAATGTTCTTCATGCGGCTATAGATGCTGATGTAAAGAAAGTCGTGTGTTTATCCACAGATAAGGCAGCTTATCCAATCAATGCCATGGGAATTTCCAAAGCTATGATGGAACATGTCATCTTTGCAAATGCGCGTGTCGCAGCGGAGCGGGGAGGCACGGTTATTTGTTGCACACGGTATGGAAACGTAATGTGCTCTCGCGGTTCCGTTATCCCGCTGTTCATTGATCAGATCAAGGCTGGAAACCCGATTACTATAACCAACCCTGAGATGACTCGGTTTCTTATGAATTTGGATGAAGCAGTGGAGTTGGTACGTTTTGCATTCAACCATGCTAATCCAGGAGACCTATTTATCCAGAAGGCAGATGCTTCCACTATCGGGGATTTGGCAAAGGGAGTACAGCAGCTCTTTGGAGACACAGGTACTAATATAATTGGTACTCGTCATGGTGAGAAGCTTTATGAGACCCTAATGACCCGAGAGGAGCGTCTACGTTCTGAAGATATGGGGAATTACTTCAGAGTGAGCGCAGATAATCGCGATCTCAATTATGATAAATATTTTGTTAAAGGACAAGTTCAGACGGAAGCCGAAGATAGCTACACTAGCCACAACACCACACTTCTAGATGTAGATGGTGTTGTGAAAAAGATTCTCACAACTGATTATGTTCGGGAACAACTTTACGTCAGGTGAATTCAATGATTAAAAAGATTTACAGAACTTTATATAGGTTAGTAATGGTTAAACTCAATCATGTTAAATACGCCAAGAAAGTTGGAGTAAACATGCAGGGGGAGGTACACCTATACGGGACAATCAGCTGGGGGTCGGAGCCTTGGATCATTACTCTTGGCAATAATGTACATATAACAGACGGCGTAAGATTTATTACGCATGACGGTGGCACATTATTGTTTCGTGATCAGGTTCCGGACTTAGAACTGACAAAACCGATTACAATTGGCAATAATGTGTACATAGGCAACAATGTCCTCCTCCTTCCAGGTGTGACGATCGGTAGCAAAGTAATAATTGGTGCAGGTGCTGTTGTCACTAAGGATATTCCCGATAATTCTGTTGCGGTTGGAGTCCCAGCTCGGGTAATAAAAACTGCTGATGAGTATTTAGAAAAGCTCAAAGAGAACTCGCTTCATCTGGGACATCTCAAAGGCGAAGAGAAGGATAAGGCATTGAAGGAATACTACGGCTATAAAGGAGATTCCAAGGGAATCTATTTCTGATAGCGGTTTGCTGTGTTCATCTAGTATTTGCAGACCAAAATGCTATGATCCGTAAACTTGCAGAAGAGAATGACCGTGTTGACTTTATTTACTATGGTGATTATTTGAATGGTCAGGATGGATTTTATAATAACAACTACCATTTCACTCCAGTTGTGTATTATAAGGTCGCAGCACGAATGTGTGAGATCATTAATTCTGATGGGAATGCTTTGAGCACTGTATCAACAGAAAACATTAGTAATCCGATTGTGGACTTTTGTGTCAGAAGGTTAAAGTCTATAAGAAGTATTGGCAAGTAAGGAAGAGTTTGGAGAATATAAATGGTGCAAAAAAAACGAAACCAGCAGGTTGATGGTCTCAAGGGAATCGCAATGCTTGTTGTTATGGCGTATCACTTTTTCTTTCGGTATGCAGAACTATATGCACCAGGGCATAGTTTGTCAATTCCACTCTTGGGGAAGTGGGGAGTGATCGGAGTAACAATATTCTTTGTAGTATCTGGTTATTATGTTGCCCAAAATCCTGTAGGGGGGGTACAAATCTAGTAAAGAAAATTGCTCGATTGTGGCCGATTTATATAATTGCAATTACTCTTTGTTTTCTGATTACTCGTGTATTACCTCTTCCGGACAGGTCTGTTTCTATTGGCGATTACTTTCTAAATAGCTTTTTTATAAATGGGTTTATAGGAGCACCATATGTTGACAGTGCGCATTGGTATATTACGGATTTAATTGGCTGCTACATAGTGTTTTCTATTGTCAATATAGCCAAAGAAGATAGAACTCGCACAATACTAAAAACAGCTTTTGTCGTGATCAGTCTGGTACTTGGATTCGTGGTAGGCAAAGATGAATCTACTATCATATGGTATGTACTGTATGCACTTATAGGGTCTGGACGTATTTGTTTGTTTTTGGCTGGTGAAGCAGTATTCAATTTCTCAAAGAGACAATGGAACCAGGCTATATACATAGAAATCTTATCTATTGTGCTATGCCTTTTGAAATTCAGCATACTGTACGCAATAACTATGCTGGCTGCTCAATTGCTGCTTTGGCTTGCTTTAACGGGATATCTGAAACTATTTAGCCTTAAGCCGTTATCATCAATAGGCGAAGCATCATACTCTATCTATGCCTTTCATCAAAACATTGGATTTATCGTTATTTTCTATTTAACAGACAAGATTGGACGGTATAGCTTTGGTATTTCGGCTATAGTGTATATTTTAATGTTGCTCTGGGGGCTATTTGCTTATCGATATATTGAGAAACCGATTAGAGGTGCATTAAGAAAGGCTAATATTTAGCTTTTTAGTCAGAGCTGTGCGTTCTTAAAATAGATAAGTATTCATGTGAGAATAGACAAAATGAATGAAGAACTGGAAGGTTGCCCATACGCTGGGAAAGATTGACAAGAACCTCTATAATAGAACTTAATCCACACAATCATATCAGCAGATGCAACTGGCCGTGGGTGGGAAAGAAGGATAGAACAGATGATAGAACACACCTTTAAATGGAAAAACGACGGCAGGATTAAGATAATGATCGGCTGTGGCACCCGTCCGGAGATCATTCGCCTTGCCGCTGTCATGAAACGTTGTCGTGAATACTTCGACACCTGTATCGTCTATTACAACCAGAACTGGGATCCGAATCTCAGCACGGTATTCTGGGAAGATTTTGAGCTGTATAATGCGAACGGCGAGATTGGCCCGGATATTCTTGTGCCGGTCGTAGGTGAAAATCTGGGGATTACCTGCGGTAACATTCTCGGAAGATCCTACGAACTGTTGTCGGAACTGAAGCCTGATGGGTATCTGGTTCTCGGCGATACGAACAGCTGCTTGTCCGCTATCTCCGCGAAGCGCCTGCACATCCCACTGTTCCACATGGAAGCGGGAAACCGCT
>CAZRNI010000091.1:0-8672 GCA_964601425.1 uncultured Eubacterium sp.
AATCGCTTCGCACATGCTCTCCGGTGATAGGAAAATGTCGTCGTTGACATCCACGCGTGACGGGAAATCATGTACTTCCTCCGCCAGATCACAGAGTTCCGCAAAACTGTAAGCATCCTGATATTCATGCCGAAGTGACTGAATCATCCACAGTCCCATAATGTTCTTGTGGAAGCAGATTTTCCCGCCGCAGCCGCCTTCATTGGTAAAGTTCGCCTTTTCAGCTGCTTTGCTGCAGTCCGGCTGTTCCCGGACAACGCCCATCAGCGACCAGGTACCGGAGCTGATATAGAGGTAATCCTCCTCATCTGAAGCCGGGATAGCCGCAACGGCAGAGGCGGTGTCATGCGATCCGACTGCAATGACGTCCATTCCCGGAAGTCCGCCCGGTTTGTTATCTGATTTAACATCTGCTCTGCTGTCAGCAGCCGCATTTTCCGGCATCGCTTCCTGTAAAACAGCTTCAGACAGCGGTCCGATCTTCCTTCCGGGCATTACAATTGTCCTGAATATTTTTTCCGGAAAACCCAGACTGCGAATCAGTTCATAATCCCACTCTTTTGTCTGCGGATCAACCAGCTGGCTGGTCGTTGCCTCTGTATATTCATTTGTCTTTTCACCGGTAAGCAGAAAATTCAGGTAGTCCGGAACCATCAGCAGAGATTCCGCCCCCGCAAGCCGCCCGGGTGTATGGATCCTGTCGGCCATCAGCTGATAAATTGTGTTATAAGATGCCTTCAGAATACCGGTCTGCGCATACAGTTCGTCCCGCGGAATGATTTTGTACACTTCCTGGTCAATGGTATCTGTGCGGTGATCGCGATAGCCGTAGGTGGGTGTAATCGGCTGATTCTCCGCATCCAGCAGCACATAGTCCACCCCCCAGGTATCAATGCCCAGACTGACAGGCGAAGACACTGTTTCCATACTCTTTCTGATTCCTTCCAGGATCTCGGTACGGAGATGCGCATAATCCCAGCAAAGAGAACCTTCCTTCTTCTCCATCCCATTTGTAAACCTGTGAATCTCCTCCAGAACAAGACGGCCGTCTTTGATAGAGCCCAGGATATGCCGGCCGCTGGACGCGCCGATATCAATCGCAAGATATGTTTTTCCCATATGATCCCTCTTTTTCTGTCTTGTTTGCCGAATCTACTGTGGAAGATTTCCCTGTAAAAAGGGCGGCGCATTATAACCTGCACCGCCCCGGAATCTGCCTGTCTGCATTCTTCAGATTCATTATTCAAGTCAGGTTTCCGCAGACAGACACTTTTCTCAGAAATGGTGATAATCTGATGGATTAACGAATCGTTTTGTACAGCGGTCCGTATGCCTGGCATGCGCGGAAATCCTGTCCTTCTTTGTCCATACCGAATGCATTCCATGCTGCCGGACGGAAAATATCCTCTTCCGGTACATTGTGCATGCAGACCGGAATCCGCAGGATGGAGCACAGCGTGATCAGATCCGCACCGATGTGTCCGTAGCTGATTGCGCCGTGATTTGCGCCCCAGTTGTTCATGACATCATATGCTGTCTTAAATGCCGGTTTAGAACTGTCAGTACGCGGTGAGAACCACGTGCACGGCCATGTATAGTCGGTTCTCTTCCAGATCTTATCGGAGACTTCATCCGGCAGCTGCACGGTCCAGCCCTCGCAGATCTGCAGGACCGGTCCAAGGCCCTTGACCAGATTCAGACGGATCATGGTTGCCGGCATTTCTGCTCTTGTCAGGAAACGGGAAGAATAACCGCCGCCGCGGAAATAGCCGTTGTCGGCTGCACACCATTCTGTGTGGTTCATAATGGTCTCGATATCTTCATCCGTAACATCGTACCACTCTTTCATGACCGGGTTGCCGTTTTCGTCGCGCAGTTCACCGCAGGCATCCAGACAGCATGCGCCGGAGTTGATCAGATGGATCAGACCGTCAGCCTCTTTTGCCTTGCCTTCGAGATCATAGCCGGTCGCCTTCTTGACAGAGGCGGAATTCCAACAGGTGCGGACATCCGCGAACATCTGCGGACGGTTGGTCAGGAGCTTCATAAACAGCATGCCGATGCCGTTCAGCACGTCATTCTCTGTTGCAAGGATATACGGCTCACGGGCGCCTTCCCAGTCAAAGGAAGTGTTGAGCAAGGCCTCCGGATAGTCGCAGTTCGGATAGAAATCGGTCCACTGCCGCTGTCCCTGGAATCCGCCGGCGATTGCATTGTGGCCGACTGCCTCTTCTTCACAGCCCTTCGGCAGGTTCGGATTGCCGTTGTAGAGATCCTTGATGATGCAGGCCATCTTGACGACAAACTCCCAGTCCTTCTCTTTCTGCTCCGGTGTTTTCCTGATAAAATCAGGGTTCTTGTCCAGACCTTCCTTACAGTATTTCTTCGTCCATGCGAGTGCCTTCCGGTACTCTTCCTCATTGTAAATATGCTCGGACATTCTGCGAATGATCTCAACTTCATCGATCGATTCGACGCGCATGCCAAGATATTCTTCGATAAATTCCGGGCTGATAATAGAGCCGCCGATGCCCATCGTCACAGAACCGATCTGCAGATAGGATTTGTCGCGCATGGTTGCGGCTGCAACTGCAGCACGGCCGAAGCGAAGCAGTTTTTCCTGCACATCTGCCGGAATCTCCGTGTCATCCGCCTCACAGACATCATGACCATAAATGCCAAATGCCGGAAGCCCCTTCTGTGCATGTGTCGCGAGAACAGAAGCCAGATAAACTGCGCCCGGACGCTCGGTTCCGTTAAATCCCCAGACTCCTTTGATTGTCAGCGGATTCATATCCATCGTCTCCGCACCATAGCACCAGCACGGGGTAACTGTCAGTGTAATCGCAACCCCGGCTTTTTTAAACTGCTCCTCACACGCTGCCGCCTCAGCGACACGGCCGATTGTCGTATCGGAAATCACAACCTGCACCGGCTCGCCGTTCGAATACTTCAGATTCTCTGTAAACAGCTTCGCGGCGGACTTCGCCATGTTCATCGTCTGCTCTTCAAGGGACTCACGCACGCCGAGTGCGCCTCTTCTGCCGTCAATTGTCGGACGAATGCCAATCACCGGGTACGATCCGATGTATCTGTTCTCTGCCATTTTATTCTCCTTTCTCTTCTCTGCCGGATCAACCGATCTGATCTCAGGTGCTTCGAATCCCGCCGGTCCTTAACGATCCGCACGGCGGGAGTTTAGTACCGCTGCGAGGATGAGGCAGCGAAAGCGTGCCTGAGACAGATCCGTTGATCCGCCAATTTCATCATCCATTATAGCCGCGCGGTCTGGATCCATCCTCCCTAACCTGGCCGTACGTTTTATACTTCTCCATAACTTCTGCCATCTGCTCTGACGTCAGCACATTCATACCGCCGGCTGCCAGTGCGCGCCATTCAACCTCAGCACACCACTCCATGGTCAGTGCCAGGCCATAGGCACTCTGCATCGTTTCACTGCAGGCCACCATACCGTGGTTTGCCAGCAGAACGCCCCTGCTCTCTGAACCCTTGATTGCTTCTGCCACACCATCCGCCAGTTCCTGTGTTCCATAGGTATAATACGGAACCATCGGTATGGTATCCGTCAATGCCTCCGCAATCGCATAATGCACAGACTGCAGCGGCTTTCCCATACACGCGAGTGTCGTGCAATACATAGAATGCGCGTGCACAACGGCACAGATATCTTTCTTATTGCGGTAAAAAACACTGTGCAGTTCGTGTTCGCTGGAAGGCTTCTTATCACCTTCCACAATATTGCCGTTCAGATCCATAATGACAATATCCTCCGGCTTCGTATCAGCATACGCCACACCTGACGGGCTGATCGCCATCAGTCCCTCCGCCGGATCGTAAATACTCAGATTGCCTGACGTTCCCTGCGTCAGCCGGTCTGCGATCATCCGCTTCCCGTACGCGACAATCAGTTCCCGCGCCTCTTTCATTTTCATATTGATTGTTCTCCTTTTCAGATGGTCCCCTTCTGCAAAATCACATTTGCATACAGCGCCGATTCCCCGGTTGCAATTACAGCATACGCCTTTTTCGCCTCTTCGTAAAATGCGAATCGCTCGATCGTTCCGACTGCATCCGCGCCGCGGTCATCATACTTTGCAATGATCTCTTTATACGTCTCCCAGATCGGTGTCTCTACTGTGTCCCCGGGCATGACTTCCATCAGATTGACCGGATGCTCTACATATGCATCCAGCGGAAACAGCTGAAGAATCGCATCCAGGATCTCAGGGACGCCGTGCCCGTCCATGCGGATGACGATTGCATTTTTGCCCATAGACTCAGCCGGGAAATTGCCGTCTCCGATGACAATCCGGTCACTGTGTCCCATCTCTGCGAGTACCTTTAATAATTCAGGTGAAAGTATTTTCGGAATTCCTTTCAGCATGATTTTGCTCCTTACATGAAAATATTCATCTCTACAGAATTTATTATAGGGAGAAATCCATCTAAAACAAGGAATATTATTATCTTCTTACAGGACAATATTCACTTTTTACTGTATAATACTGTATAAGTATTAACGCATTTCTTCCGGGAGACTGAGCAATGAAATATCTGGATTACCGAGAAAAACGTCAGCACGGCGATTTTAATTTTCCGATCGCCTACTATTCCGAAAATCCGCATGCGCCACGCTATGTCATGCCCTTTCACTGGCACAATGAATATGAACTGATCTCAGTGACACAGGGAACATTTCTGGTCACTGCGGACGGAACCGATTACAGGATGAACGAAGGAGACTGCCTCCTGCTTCCCGGCGGTGTGCTACACGGCGGCACGCCGGAAAACTGCCACTATGAATGTGTCGTATTTCACCCGCGCATGCTTCTGGTCAGCCGGCATCTCTGCGCACCGGTCATTCAGCGGATGATGAACCACACAATCTCCCTGCGGCAGCATCTGTTCGGACCGGAAACTTCTGTGGCCAAAATCACCCGGCAGCTGTGCGGCTGCCTGCAGTCCCGCCCGAAAGGCTATGAATTCTTTGTGCAGAGTTATCTCTATCAGCTGCTCGGCACAATCGAGCAGGAACAAATCGTTCTTTCTGAGAATACAAATGAAGGCTCCGGAAGTCCGGAGCCTGTCAAAAATGCATTATCTTATATTGAGGAACATTATAACGAACACATAGAACTGGAAGACATTTCCCGCGCGGCAGGACTGAATCCGAACTATCTGTGCCGTCTCTTTAAGAATTATACCGGCCGGACGCCTGTCGACTACCTCCGCTACTACCGGATTGAGTGCGCCTGCGAAATGCTCGCGACGCGCATGCGCAGCATTCCGGAGACCGCCTGGAAATGCGGATTCCATGACCCTGCTTATTTTTCACGATGCTTCAAAAAGGAGAAGGGGGTTACACCCACCGCATACCTGAGCCAGAAATTTGTGTAGGAAACCCTCCCGGGCCGCCTGCAATCAGAACGATCCGGAAAACAGACTCACACAGCTTTCGGAGGTGCTGTGGATTCACGGATGATCAGCTCCGGCTCCTTGACGTGCATGCCGGAGAGATCTGCTCCCGGCTGACGGACCATCTGCAGCAGCGTCTCTGCTGCACGTCTTCCGTAGTACTTTCCGTCATATCGGACCGTAGTGAGCGGAAGATCCATGGTTGCATAGGAACTGTCATCATATCCGCAGACGGAAATGTCTTCCGGTACACGGATCCCTCTGTCCTGCAGATACTGTATCAGCCGGTAGGCGATCCGGTCGTCATGACACAGCACTGCCGTAACATCTTTCAGCATTCTGTCAATTCCGATGCTTCCGCCCGGCTCAAACAGATCTTCTGCTCTGGAATGTTCAAACCATACCGTGCGTTCTCTTGTCTGCGCCATACCATGATCACGCAGGGCGTGCATGCAGCCAAGATAGCGGTTCTGACCGGTCGTTTCATCAAACGAAAACAGCGTCCCGATTTTTTTGTGACCCAGTTCCAGAAGGTACTCCGTCATTTTATACATACCGTCGCAGTCACGCAGCGGATAGGCCGGAAATAAATCCGTCGCGTCCGAATGCAGCAGCAGGCAGGGGATTTTTTGAGACACTTCTTTGAGCAGCGATTCATTCACGGAAAGAACACGCGGCCAGACCGGCTCCAGCAGAATGCCCGCAGGCGGATTCTGCAGGAGATTCTCCAGCGCAATACGTTCCCGCTCATAATCACCGTCTGTCATTATTGGCGTCAGTACATATCCCTGCTCCATCAGATAATCAGAAATACCGCGCATAAGATCCAGGAAAACATAGTTTTCACTGTTCATCATAACCAGAGCGATCACGCCCGGATTGCCTGCCGGCATGAAACTGACCGGATTCTCATCACCATTTTCCGCTGCCGGATCTGATGCATTCGGATCGCAGACATAGGTCCCGCTTCCCTGTACCCGCTTCAGATATCCGGACTCTTCAAGCTGCGATACCGCACTGCGGAGCGTCTGCCGCCCTACATTGAATTGCGCACACAGTTCTTCTTCCTTCGGGATCTTATCTCCGGTTTGATAGGTTCCGTTCTGAATTGCCTCCAGAAGCTGGTCTGCAACCTGTTTATATTTGAAATATGCCATTGTGCCACCACCTGTTTCTTGAAATGATTTATGTATGATTTTGGCGATTTCTAATGTATCTACAAGCATGCACACCAAAACTCTTATAGCAAAATACTCCAAAAGCGAATGAATTGTCAAGTAAAAAGCGAACGTTTTATTGTTCTGGATACAATACAACTTTCATCGCCTCGCCATTGCGAATTGCTGCAAGTCCGGTTCCGAAATCTTTTAACGGAAGTTCATGTGTGATCAGTCCCGAGAAATCCGCCTGGTCATGTTTCAGCAGATTTGCCACATCCCCCAATGTATTGCTTTCATTGTGCTCATTGTCTTCTCCTGTTTTACGTAACAAACGGGAGAGGATTCCTCCTCTCCCGTAAGCCTTGCCATCTCACTTTTTCAGATTTTAAGCCACTTCTGATCCAGTTATGATTTTCCAGAAAGATTAGTCATACAGGTTCGGAGCGATGAGCGGATCTTCCATGTTGTCTGCGTTGTACCAGTAAGCCGGAATCGGAAGGTCGCCTACTTCGTCGCCGTTGTTGTTAGCTACCAGAGATGCAACTGAGAAGTAACCCATTGCGTACGGCATCTGTGTTACACAGCCAAACAGTGTTCCGTCAGCAACTGCTTCCTTGATGGTTGCGCCTGCGTCAAAGCCTGCACCGATGATATTTGTCTCCGGATCTGATCCGAGTACATCGAGGTTGCTGTTCGCCTGAATCATACCTTCTGTAACAGTCTGGTTTGTGCCGAAGACTGCAACTGTGTCTTCTTTGTTGATGATTGCGGAAACTTCGCTTGCGCACAGGTCAACCATTGCGGTTGCCGGTACACGGCACTCGATGATGATGTCGCAGTCATTCTCGTCGCCCTTGTCAGTTGCTTTGCCTACAAAGAACTCGTTGCCGGTGACAGCTACTTTATAACCGTCTGCAGCTGCTTTTTCAATGATTCCGTTTACGAAACCGATACCGCGCTGGGTGTTACTTGCGGATGTAGAGTCATTTGCAACCATGCCGATACGGATCGGAGCGCCCTGGCCGATTTTGAAGGAAATTGCGTTGTAAACATTTTCAGCTGCGATTGCGCCTGCTGCCGGGCTGTCAGTTGCAACTGTACCGAGGACAGAACCTTCCGGCGGATTCTCAACGCCACTGTCAAAAGCGATAATCGGAACGCCTTCTTCTTTTGCCTTGTTCAGAGAATCCTGGACAGAATTGGAGTCACAAGCTGCGAATGCAATACCGTCTACATGGTTCAGGATTGCTGCGTTGAGCATGTTAACCTGGTCTGCGATATCGGACTCTGTGTTCGGGCCCATGCAGTCAAGCTTAACGCCAAGATCTGCTGCAGCTGCATTTGCACCTTCAACAACTGCTGTGAAGAAGCTTGCTGAGAATGCCTTAACGATCAGCTGATAGGTATACTCATCGTTAGCGGTCAGGCCTTCAAACGGAGAACCTGCCAGCATGTTGTCCATGTCCATGACCCAGCCTTCTGCTGCGTCTGCGCCTGCGTCTGCTGCCTCGGAAACTGTCTCTGCTGCGTCGTCTGCTGCCTCGGAAACTGCCTCTGCTGCCTCGGAAGCTGCGGATGATGCTGCCTCTGCTGCTTCGGAAACTGCCTCTGCAGCCTCAGAAGCTGCAGAAGAAGCTGCGGATGATGCGCTGTCGCTGCTGCCGCCGCATCCCGCGAGTAACGTAGCTGCCATTGCCGTTGCCATTACTGCTGCTAAAAATCTCTTTTTCATACCTTTCTCCTTTTTTTTAGAATTTGCTGGTATTTATTTCGATCCGGACATTCCTTATTATCCAAAGTTCTGCATTTCCGTCCGGAATGCCCGTATCATTACGATTTGATTATTCAGTTGTAGAATTCCGGCTTCTCCGGAAGGGCGATCTCCTTAGATGTTCCGCCTTCTTCACGGTACTGTCCCAGTACATATGCTGTCAGGCATGCCATGTAGCCGTCCCATGCAGATGCACCGTGCGATGTCTCGCCTGCAAGTACTGTGTCTACCCAGTCCTGCATCTCGATGTTGTATGCCTCGATGAATCTGGTCTCCCAGCCCGGCATGATTCCGGATGCCTTTGT
>CAZRNI010000092.1:0-4515 GCA_964601425.1 uncultured Eubacterium sp.
CAGGTGTTTTGCCGAGGCAAAGACGAGGCTCGCATAGTAACAACGAACTGCGAGATTTATAATTTTTTTATGGGGTCAGGCACCAACGTCTGGCGGAGGGCAGGAGGATATGATGAAGAGATATTTAAAGAACAAAGTTATAGCATTTGCGCTGGCGGGCGTTATGCTGTTTGCAGGTGTCCCTTCTGATGTTTATGCTGAGAAAAGTATTGCCGATCAGATGGAAACCGGGATTTCTCCGAAGGAAGCGGAGCAGGATGCTGAAGTTGAGCCGGGTCAGGAAATTGACCCGCAGCAGGATGTTGGAGCAGAACCGGAAGCTGAGACAGAAAGTGAAGTAATATCCCGGGAATCGGAAGACACAGAGGAATGGGTATACGAGGTCCCTGCTTTCGCCGGCGGGCAGGAGGCGGAAACAGTGGGGCAAGGCCCGGAAAGCGTCGGACAGGAAACAGAACCCGGAGCACCGGCTTTGGAACCGGGCGAAGAAACACCTGATGCAGAACCGGGCGAAGAGACACAGGCTACTGAAGGAACGATTTCCACGTTAAAGGATGGGGCGTTTATTGACTGGAGACTGGACGGTGAAGGAACCCTGACGATCGCTGCGCATGCGCCGGAGCCGGATCGTTATACGATAGACCTCTACCGCCTGAAATCGTTTGATTATTTGAGCGAGGAGGAACGGGCTTCCATATCCTCGATTGTTTTTGACGGAAGAGATACCTGCGGCCGCGGTTTCAGAGTAAATGGTTTTGATGCCGCGGTTTTTCCAAACGTGCGGTCGCTGATCCTTGAGGAGGGCGTCACAAAATTTGAACAGGCTACATATTCGGAGGATATGGCCGCAGGTTTTACAAATGATTCAATTACATCGGTCGAGGTCCGGGGAGAGGATGTATACCTCTATGTTCAGCTGTTCCGGGCGCTGGAGACGATCAGCGTCACAGGCAGTGTGACGAATATCTTCGCGGGTTCCTGCGCAAATCTGCGGCAGGTCACAGTAAACAGATGGCTTGGGAACGCCTGGCAGGAACGTGCGTTTATGAACTGCGGATCGCTCACATCTTTTGTGGTAGGTGAAACAGAATGCGATGAAATCTCTCTTGACGAATTGTTCTTTTTCAAGTGTGGTGCATTGTCAGAGCTGGTGATCCCTTCGCATCTGAAAGAAGTCGGGGATTGTGCATTTCAAAACTGCAGTTCACTGACTAACCTGCCGGATCTCTCCCGCCTCACACAGATCGGAAGAAATGCCTTCGGAGGCTGTACGTCTCTTGCGCAGATTACACTCCCGGAAAATATTCAGATCGGACAATCTGCTTTTTCGGATTGTACGGGGCTGCTGTCTGTTGAGATCGGATCTGTAGATATGAGTACGCCGCTGGCGGGCGTCTGGGCCGGTTGTTCTTCTCTTCAGGCATTTACGATTCGCGGAAGCGGGAGCAGCGGTGTGCCGCTGGTTTTAGGAAATGATTCTACAAGAGGAAACGGGAATTTCCACTATACCGGCTGCTTTGAGAACTGCAGTTCGCTTACAGAGGTGCAGATCCTTGCAGCAGTTTCCGAGATTGGTACAGACTGCTTTAAAAACTGTGAGAATCTGACAAAGCTTGCAGGGTTCACCGGCCTTACGGTGCTGGATGCGTCCTGCTTTGAAAACTGCAGTAATCTGCAGGTGCTCCCGGTAATGGATACCGTGCAGACCATAGCCGGTAAAGCCTTTTACAATTGCAGTGCTTTAACGGATATGATGAATTTGCCCGCACTCACGCAGATCGGAGAGTACGCTTTTTATGGATGCGCAGCTCTGACAGGACTGCGGGCCGGCGGAGACAGCAGCACGGTAATCGGAAATTACGTTTTTAAGGGCTGCACAAGTCTTACGGACGTCGTTTTTGAGGAAGTGCAGACCATACGCGGAACCGGAGCATTTTCCGGCTGTACGTCTCTGAAACAGGTGGCTTTGTATGTGATGCATGCTCCGGCGGAACTGAAAGGGAGTACTTTTGAAGCGTGCTCCGCACTGACAGATCTGGACATTCCGGCCGGATTTTCACAGCTGTCTTCTGACTTTACAGGGTGCAGCAGTCTTGAAACGCTTGCCGGTCTGGAGAGCCTTGGGAGTATCAGAGGGGCAGCCTTCAAAAACTGCAGCAGTCTGCGGGAAATCATATTTCCGGATGATGCGGAGATGACGGGGAATACGGCAGAGATGTTTTCCGGATGCAGTGCATTGGAACGGGTCGTATTGCCGCAAAATCTGACTTCGCTGGGAGATCGGATGTTTCAGGACTGCAGCCGTCTGACTGCGGTTGAAGGACTGGAAAACAGCGAAGCGGTCATCACGATCGGCAGCAGCTGCTTTGGAAATTGTCCGATGCTGAAGGAGCTCCGCATCAAGCATGCCTCCAAAATTTACTCCCTGCCGGAAAATCTGGAACGCTTTGCCGTGCCGGCGGAGATTACGGATATTTCATATTTGTTTCGGAGTTGTGCAAAGCTTCGTGAGGTGACAATTCCCGGTACGGTAACGAATATGAGCGGGGCGTTTCAAAATTGCCCGCTTTTGGAAAAGGTGATTATAGAAGAGGGAATAACAGCGATCCCGGACAATCTGCTTGCCGGCTGCACTGCGCTTACCGAAGTATCGCTGCCGGAAACGGTCACCGCGATCGGAGCGCAGGCATTTTCCGGATGCACGGCTCTGCCCCGGGCGGATCTTCCGGATACGGTCACACAGATCGGGGAGCGCGCATTTGAGAACTGCACATCGCTGAATCAGGGGAAGCTTCCGGACGGACTGACGTCGCTCGGTGCATATGCTTTTAGTGGATGCAGTGCCCTGTCACTGAGTGAACTTCCGGCGTCTCTTTCTGAAATCCCTGCCGGGACATTTAAGGAAAGCGGTCTCGACGGGACGCTGCTACTGCCGCAGGAAACACTGACGATCAAGGGAGAGGCATTCGCCGGAACCAATCTCGAATGTGTGTATTTCCGGAATCAGAAACTGACGTTTGCCGGAAATGATACATTCAAAGGGGACCGGCTTAATTCGATCATCTTTGACTGCGACACTGTGACTTACAATAATTATGCGCGGAATATTGTGCTGGCGCCGGGAAATGCATCTGTCTCTGTGCTGCGCGGCACGGTGGACTGTGAGATCAAGCAGGATTCGGAGAGCGGCACAGACAATCAGATGTATGTATATGCCGCACCTGAAGTGACGCAGATGAATCTCCGGTTATCGGGAGCGTCTGTGACAGTGGACGGAGAAGCAGGTACGGAAGCTGAAAGATGGGCAAATAATAATCATTATACATTCTTGAGGGATGAAAGTTCCGGCAATCCCGGGCTGCAGAATGGAACTTATTCGGACGGAACCTTTCTATTTAAGGCAGCAGACGGAAAAGCAACCATCATTTCTTATCTGGGTACAGATCAGGAGGTGGAAGTGCCGGAAGTCTTGTCCGGGTGCGTGGTTTCCGGACTTGGCTCCGGTGTATTTGGGGCGAAGGCAGTAAATCTGCGGGATCAGTATGTTACAAAAATACATCTGCCGAAAACATTGCAGGAGGCAGAGCCATCCGCATTCTGGCCGCTTAAACACGCTCTGCCGGGCGTGTCTTATTCCACGCCGGTGACAATTACACTGGATCCGGAGAATCCGTATCTGGCGATTGAGGCAGGGGCACTTTACAACAAAGAAAAGACGCGTCTGATTACTGTGATACCGGGCGTGATTTCGACGGAGATCGCAGCGTCAGCCGAAACGATCGGGGAATATGCGTTTGCGCACAGCAATGTGCGGACGGTCACGCTGCCGGACAGCATCCGGGTAATTGAAAAAAGTGCATTTTCAGGCAGTGCGCTTGAGACAATAGAAATCGGTACCGGCACAGAGGAAATCGGGGATGCTGCATTCAGCTATTGCAGAAGTCTTAAATACGCAGAGCTTCCGGAAAATCTGAAGCATCTGGGGACAGGAGCTTTTTCGCATTGCTCCGGTCTGGAGTATATGACTGCCGGGGACCGGATGACAGAGATCGGCGAGCGTGTTCTGTATGAGTCTTCCGGATCCTTCTGCGGAATCGAAGGCTCTGACTTCATGCTTTATCTGAAAAAGAACCATCCAAAGAACGCAGGGAGAGGCTTTCTGATTGGAGATTATGTGGTGGGGGCGCAGATTGAGAAGGATCCGTCTGCCAATGTTACGGATTATACACATCTTTCCAACTATGGGATGTCAGGATATCTGCTGCAGCTGACGCGGCCGGTTAAGGTGATCAGCGGCATGTCCCGCTATATGGATTCGAAAACGGGGGATGAGGTATCTTCCATATTGATCCCGCCGACTTCTAAGGAAAGCAGGCAAATCCAGTTCCTATATCTTACGCCGGAGAGAATGCTGCCGGGGGACACCACCGTATATCTTTCCATAGATGCAGAGTTATCCTCGGAATTTGGAAGAGAAACGGTGACATGGTCCAGCGAAGGGCTCTGGAAGGGCAC
>CAZRNI010000092.1:4525-8647 GCA_964601425.1 uncultured Eubacterium sp.
ACCGCAGACAGGATCCGGGAACTGTATCTTTCCCGCGCCTGGAGTTTCAACAGTCCGACCGATCAGATCGACGCGTCTATGCTGCCCTATCTTGTGGGAGAGCATAAAGCGAGACGGCTTCAGAGAGATAAAGATCTTTCCGGAGAGCGTGGATGCTGTTTTGGAATGGCAGCAACCGCGGGGATGATATATGCAGACGCCCCGTCGCTCAAAAGACTCGGCAAGAAGACAATGGCTGCCGTTCTGGCCGACGACAGGATGGAAGAACTGAACGGCATATCGGTGAAGGAATTCATTCAGCTTGTATTTCTGATGCAGAAACTTCCGGAATATGACAGAGCTCTGAATCAGAATAAAAATAATTTGAAGGGCTTTGTGTATGACTTCAACCAGTACCTGTATCACGGAGGTAAGCCGCTGATCTTCGGTTATCAATATAATAAACAGAATACAGTAAGCCACGCGCTCTTTCCGATCCGCTGGGCAGATGGATCCGTAGATGAAAACGGGGAATTTCTGACGAATACACCGGAGATGCTGGTATATGACTGCACGGACAGAGTGGATGAAACGCGAATCCGTCTGTATGTAAAGGGGGGTGAAGTGACCGGATGGGAGTATCCCGGCCATGATGCCGGAAGCGCCGATCACAGATGGATGAAATATGCCATGATCCCGGAATCCTTTTATACACTGGCGAAAGGATACCGGAAAAGTGTGACGGATCCGCTGGTGAACTACGCAGAACAAAAACTGCTCGATTTCTGCACTGAAAATGCAGAATTTGCCAAACAGAAGTTATCTGCGCAATCAGGAGATCTGGCTTCTGAAATCTCCGGAGACGATGCCGCCGGAAATCTGCTGATACCGGTGCCTTCCATGGATGCTGCAGAGACAGAAGCAGGGAAAGGTGTCGGGACAGAAGCAGGGATAGATCCGGAGCGGGCAAATTATTATTTCTGGGTGGAAGGAAAAGATTCGGTTTCAATCGGCGGTATTCCCGAAGACACCGGCGTTTCTCTGACAGGTGAGACGAGTGACGTCGAAGTGACAAGTTCCAAAACAGCGGCCGTGATACTGTCGGCGGCAGATACGCCGGACGAAGTGACAGCCGCGGTCGTGAAGACGGAAGAACCTTCTGCTTTCCGGGTTGCGGCAGAGTATAATGAGAAGGAAAGTCCCGGTACGATTAGTGCTTTTTCAATAGAGGGACAGTCGGACGGAACCGAGCTCGCGGTCAGCGACGAGGATGATAAAGTACACGTTACGGGAGCAGAAACCGCTGTGATCGAGATCCGGAGCGGAGAAACAGTTCTTACGCAGAAAGTGGAATCCCTGTCAGATTACACATCAGTTGAGGTGGAACTTGTCAGCGATCCGCAGAGCGGTGAGCAGGCCATAGTAACGCGCGGAGATAAAGACGGGGACGGAAATGCGGATGAAGTGGTTCAGCCGGTATCCGAAGGAGAAAATCAGAAAGGCGGGAACCAGGGAAGCGGAACCCAGGGAAGTGCTTCATCGAAAGATACGGAAAACGCTTCCGGAAATGCTTCGCAAAAACCGGCGTCCGGGCAGGATTTACAATCTGCAGCAAAACCGGCCGGATCCCCGGTACCGGCAGCGGAGGAAATCGAAGCAATTACAATTTCCAAAAAACCATCGATAAAGAAGCCGGCTGCATCAAAGAATAAGATTACTGTTAAATGGTCGCATTTCAAACATAAGACAAAGAAGACAAAAAAGATCTGGAAAAAGATTAAGAAGGTCCAGGTTCAGTGTGCTTCGGACAAGTCATTTACAACGATTGTCAAAAATGTTAGAGTGAGCAGGAAAAAGACGAAGGCAGTGATCAGGGGGCTTAAACGTAAGACAACCTATTATGTGCGTGTCCGTTACTATGACGGGACCGGATATTCAAAGTGGAGCAAGGTGAAAAAGATTAAGACAAAGGCCTGAAATGGCACACGGATGGAAAGTAACAATATGTTTATGAAAAGGGAAATAATATGAAAAAGAAAACAGCATTTATTTTAATTGCAGTATTGGCACTGGGCCTGTTTGCAGGATGCGGCGGTGCGGCATCAGGAAACAAGTCATCAGAAGAAACAGCAGCAGCGGCTGCGTCATCACAGGAAATGACGTCGGAAAGTGCTGCAGCTGAAGATGCAGCGGCAGGAAGTTCGGCGGCGGGAGAATCCGGCAGCCCGAAGAGTGCAGCAGAGGGAGAGGTCGATCTTGAAAGCCTCAAAACCCTCGGTGACGCATTTGCACTGCAGGGCAAGGATGAAGACATCAATCAGCGGGGGTTCTCTGAAGATAAATATATTTATGTATTTTCGATTGCCGGCGTGCCATATCGCGTGACAGCAGATCTTCCGGCGGATGTGTCCGAAAAGCTGTTTGCGCTTGAATTCGATGAGAATTATGAAAAAAATGAGATGGAGCTGGTGTCCGGTCTGGAGATTACTTCGCGAGAGAATTTAAATGACCAGATCCTCCCGCAGGAGGAACTGGATGCGCTGGTCGGCAAGACGGGACAGGAACTCTTTGATGCCGGCTGGAGAGAGGGCAGTTTCTACAACACGGAAACGCTGGAGGTCTCGCTGGAGTATGGGCCGTTTTCATATAAAATGCAATTTGACGGCGAAGTCCCGCCGGAAGATGCAGAGGACTTTGATGTATACACAGGGCTTGCGGACAAGAAAGTGCTCGATGTTGCCTTTGAGGGGTTGGGAGACGCAACCTATATGGAGGAAGAGGAATCGGTTTGATTTCCATCCACCGGATGAAGAGTCGGGGACGTTTCATCTGCGTTAAATAATGATTCATCTGAAGCGGTGATCCCGGCCACGTTGGCCAGCGGGATTGCCGCTTCATCGATTTTAATCACACCTGCCTCATCCGGATCGACCTTCCGGCAGATCCCAGTCATCGTCATATATTGGCCCAGCATCTGCCAGGCGAAGCGGTTGTGGTCGGTGCAGGGCGTGTAGTAGCGGACGCTGACCTGCACGCGGTTGGCCCGTGCCAGCTTGCTGTTATAGGTGAGCGCCCGGAGGATCTGCAGCCGGCGATTGAGCTCGATGCGCTCCGCTTCCTCCAACTCGATCCGCTCTACATATTCTGTGTTTTTACTGTCGATGCTGTCGGAGTAGCCGTCCAGCGCGTCGAACGGTGCGAAAATCTTAGCCCTCTTCCGGCGATCCATTTTGGGATGCTGTCTGGAAAAATCGTCAAAGCGGTGGTGCTGCGGGCGGCCGGCGAGGAACGCCGCTGCGTATTTAAATCCGTTTGGAAGCGTTACTGCCATATTGTCCTGCCTTTCTGCCGGCAGGACAAAAAGGACATAAGCTCAGGCCTTGTGTCCGCCGATCTGGAGATTGCGTTCGCGTGCGGTGCCGCCGTTCATATAGTTGAAACCGCGCAGCAGTGCATTCGATCCGTATTTTTGGCGTACTTCAAGAAGGGCACGCTGCAGACGGCGTTCCTTATCGCGTGCGTCATAGTCTGTGAACAAATCTAACTGATACATTCCGTCATCTTTTCTGGTGTCCTGCGCGGCGATGCCGAGCCGGCGGACAAGGAGCGTTTTGTCGACCTTTTTTTCGAAGGCATCGAGAAGCAGGGACATGATCTCCTGATTGCTGTTGGTGCGGGTGCGGAGTTTGAAGCTGCCGCCGGCGTGGCAGGGGTGGAGCCGCCCGTAAAAGTCGACAGATACAGGCCCATCATAAGAAGGATTTACATCCAAACTCTTCGGATCAAAGCTGACCCCGAAGGAGAGTCCGCCTGCGGTAAGATTTTGTGAAAGCAAGTCGGTGGCCAGCAGGTCGGCCATCTCCGTAAAGACCAGCTTCGCCTCGTCATAGGCATAGGGGCGGGGGAGTACCTGGCCCTTGGAGAGCGAGTGGCTCTTGTTTTTGTAGCTTTTGATATCACACATGCGGCAGGGCTCGATGCCCCATACGTGGTCGAGCAGAATTTCCGCATCAATTCCGAACATTTTATAGAACTGCCCCTCGTCATGGAGTGCTGCGGTGGCAATATCCCCGAGCGTGAACATGGCGTGCTTCTGCAGTTTTCGGGCCGTACCCGGGCCGATCATCCAGAAGTCTGTCAGCG
>CAZRNI010000093.1:0-8611 GCA_964601425.1 uncultured Eubacterium sp.
ATGGATCTTTCTGCCTTTTACGGTTTGTTTCTCGCAACAGGGATTGCAGATCGCTTTGCATCCGGGGAGGCAAATCTTATCGCCGGGAAATCCGGTTATGAGCTTGCATCCCTTGTACTGGCAGAAGCTTACGGAGAATATCAGAAAATCTCTGTGCAGCGCAATCTGACAAAACGATTAGACCGGTTTGACAGGTCTCCCGAATACTGGACCGGCTGGTCACTGTCTTACTATCAATGGGAGAGCGGTCTGCATTTTTCACAGATTCAGGCGCTGGTTCCCATCACCGAAATCCGTTCTCTGTATATGCCGTTCCATGAAATGGACATCCGCCAGTTTTCAGATGAGATGCACCGGCTTTGCCGGGAGCGGCAAAGTGACACCCGCTTGAAGCGGCTTCGTGCCTATGCGAATCTGACGCAGAAAGCACTGGCTGAAAAAACCGGTATTCCGATCCGAACCATTCAGCAGTATGAACAGAGGCAGAAAGATATCAACAGAGCATCCGGGCAATATCTTTTACAGTTTGCTTCTGCTCTTAACTGCCGTATGGAGGACCTGATAGAGGAAGAGGCAGCACCGTCAGACTGACGGTACTGCCTCGTTGCTGTCTCCACTCTTCGAAAACCTGTTTATTACATTCTGCCGTTTTTATTTTGTCCGGTACCATGCCGCTGCGATCTGCGCCGAAATAGCTTTTACCGGCACTTCATCACACGGATACTTCTCAGCGTTCTTCAGGCAGCTTTCCACCGAATCGCTGTACAGGAAATTGATCACGGCCTCCGGGACTGTGTACTGACAGAGCTTTCCATATGTCTCATTTCGCTCTCCGTACAGAATCAATTCGCTCAGGCTCGTTCCTCCGTGAATATCCGGCGGGCACAGTTCGTCCTTCATGCCTTCAGTCATTTCCTGCACACAGGAATCTCCGGAAACCAGGAAACTGTTGGGATAATTCCAGAGCAGATAGTGCTCCATTTCCTGCTTATCTGCTCTGTGAAGCGCCATCCAGACAAGAACTGCCGTCACCATGGCTCCCCGGATCCCGGCGGGATGATTGTGCGTCGGCATGGCTGATGCTCTGGCCAGCGTCATAACCACATCAATATCCTCATGCATCGCACCAATGATTCCGGCTCGGACGGCGGCACCGCTGCCGCAGCTCCCGTACGGACGCGGTGCTTCATTTGACGTTCCGGCTGAGATATTGTACCCGGCCGGCCCGGCAGCAACATATCGTATCCTGGCCGGACCGGCATCTGCACTGCATGCGGTGGTTCTCTGTCCGCCAGTTCCCTGTTCGCCAGTTCCCTGCCCGGCAGTTTCCCGTCCCCATGCTGCAAAACGTCTTCCGAACGCAGCTTCCGGATGCTCTTTGAGACATCTGCTCAAATATGCACCATATACCTGAATCATGGATGTTTCATCCACGATCCATTCCTTCAGTATTTTTTCTGTCGCATCCTGAACTGTCCGGCTGAGCAGCTGCATATCCGGAAATGCCTTCAGACCTGTTTGCACACATTCAATCCGCCCGCTGATCGAAAGCGTACACGGTCCTTCGTCATAGTCCGGATAACAAACCGAAAAATAATCAACTTCTGCCGGAAGTGCTTTGTCTAAGTTCTGATAGGGTGAGTCGTAAAAATTCATGCGCAAAACCCTGTCCTCACTGTAACGATAATAGGTCGTTATTTGAATATATCGTTAGTGCTTTGTATCGATAAATTAGCTTTTTGTATCTTTAAATGATGCCATACGGTCACGAAACAAACAAGATTATTTCCTTTTAAACAGCTCAAATCTTCTCAATACAGATCAGCTCCATCTCCAGCGGCATGCATGTAACATCCAGCAACAGCGTGTCCCTGCAGTCGACAACTTCCATCAGGCCGGCAGGCTCACTGTTTTCCTTAAGATACAGTATTTCCTCACGTGTGGGATATGCCGGCGCCTTCATGCGTAGCCACTGGTCGAACGCAGATCCTTGCGCCCGGTTCAGTGCATACCGCCAGATGCGGTATTGTCCTGCCTCCAGATCCCGCAGCCGGAACTGCAGCTGCATCTGCTCACCCGGCCGGAATACACTGTAGGCCTCTGCCGGATCATCCAGCTGCTTATACCGGTAACAATTAATATCCGTAAAATGGCTGTAATTATAAACCAGCAGCTGCAGCATATCATGTTTTATGCAACCTGTTCTTCCATTCACTTCTGCACGCTCATGGCGGATTCCGGCATTCTCCATGCTGTCATCCGGAATCAGCCTCGTTTTTTGCGTGCGCGTCAGTACATATCCGTCGCCTTCTGAAACCAGTTCTGATCCCAGTCCGGAAATCATCCGCATCGCCTGATACCCTGCTTTCGGAATTCCGTTGTATGTAAACAATCCATATCCGCCGTGAAATACACTCTGAATCTGCGCCCGCTCTTCCATAAAATCCGTGAGAAGCCAATAGCCGAACACAGCCCTGCCTGCACTGATCGCCATATTTTTTGCCAGCCAGACAGCTTTGTAACAGGTGTCACACGACAGATCCCGCTGCCACAGGGTAGGGCTGCATTCCTCCAGGAACAGTTCCCGGTCCTCCACATGGTATTTCCGGAACGTCTGATCCAGTTCATCCAGCTTCTTCTGCAGAAAATCCGGATCGGTTGAAAGCAGTGCCGGCGCCGCGCGCTGGTTCAGCGTATATTCCAGAAACAGAGAGTCGTCTGTCTGTACACACGGATACCACTGAATCGAATGGAAATCCGGCAGGCAGCCGCGTTCTGTCGCAAACTGCAGAAACCAGGGCAGACCGATCTCTTCATCATTCGTGAGATCTGCAAAACATCCGCTGCCGCCGAATACCAGTTCCGGATCAAATTCCTTCACTGTCTGATATGTCGTCTCATAGAGTTCTGCATAGTCCTCCAGTGTCAGGCATCCGACACGCACATAGCTGAGACTGACCGTAGCAAACCGCCAGGTCCGAAGTTCATCTATACCATACCGTTCTGCCAGATGGTGCAGAACCGCGCGAATCAGCAGCTTCCATTTCTCCATATCACGACAGCCGGAAATCACAGACGGCCGGTCGAAAATCCGCGTCTGCGCTTTCGCCAGTTTTTCCGGCATAAATCCCAGTTCAATAAATGGCCGCAGCCCAAGTTCTGTCACAAAATCAAACAGCTGGTCCATCCACGAAAATGAAAACTGCGGATTCCCTTCCGGATCTTCGCTGTAAATATGCATGTCATCGTCCAGAATTCCATGACACCGGAAATATTGAAACCCGATCTCCCTCTGAGCCTTTTCAATCTGTTCCTGCACCGCAGCTGCAAGACCGTCCCGCGCATATCCGATATTTAAAAGCCGCGTCCAGGCGTGATCCGGATCCGCCGTCTCCCGGCAGTTCAGCTCAACCAGTTCTTTGCGAAGTTTGATTTCATCTTCTGTTTTCTCCGGCATATGAACCAGCAGGACAGAAATATCACTGCGCTGGTCGCGGTCATGCAGCGACACGAGCCCTGCCTGTACCTGTCTGCCTGCCTCTTTTTCCTGCCGGAACTGTCCCGGCGTCATTTCATATTCCTGCTTAAACGCCTCTATGAAAACGCTGGGGCTGCGGAACCCGCAGTCATATGCGATCTGCGTGACAGAATGATCCCCCTCCACCAGCATCCGGCGTGCATGAATCATGCGGACTTTTCTCAGATAAGAAGAAAAATTCATTCCCGTTGTCTTCTGGAAAAAGCGGGAAAGATAACTGACAGAGAAGTGAACTTCCTTTGCCAGAGAAGAAAGCGTCAGTTCCTCATTCCAGTATGCATCAATATACCTGATAATAAAGGCCGTCTTCTCATCCATCCCGTCCGAAACGTCTTTTCGGCTGCCGAATTGTTCCAGCAGATACTGCATCAGCTGCATCAGCGTACTGTCCACAGTGTGGGAGACCTTGTGGTGATTCTGGAGATACTCATACAGCAGCGTCGCATAGAGTTCCCGGATCCGCTGAAACACCGGCTGAAGGCCCTCACTGTCATGTACATAACACCGGTAAAGACAATAGCCTTCCTCACCCGCGGCCTTTCGCATTTCCTGCGGGATCTGCAGCATAATCACCGAGCCGTCCATACAGCACACCCGGTGCAGCCGCTCCGGACTTACCGCAAGAATGCCGCCGGCTGCCAGCTCATACAGATGATCCTCAATAAAGACCTGGACTCTGCCGCCCAGCCCGAAAAACAGATTCAGCGTCTCATCCACCCGGAACGATGTCTCTTTTTTCTGCATAATATGAAACTGGATCTGGTTTCTGTTTTTCATCCTGTCCTCCTGCTGCTTTGGATTTCCTCGTCGTGCATCTCTATCGTTCCTTGTTAATGCACTTTTCCTGCAAGATTATGCATTTAATAATCACTTTTGTTCATACCATACGTAATCGTCCCTGGCATTACGTAGTAAATCATACTCCCTTATCTTCTACTACGTACATTTCCCGGAGCTGTACGTAGTAAATTTATTATTTCTCCACATACTACGTTTAACAATTATTCGAATACGTAGTAGCTATGATGAATCACTATATTACTACGTATTCGATTCAAGCACTTTACGTAGTAAAACATTATCATGCTTTATTTACTACGTAATCTACCCTATGCGTAACGTAGTGAATCCAAATATTGGTTCATTTACTCCGTAATCTCAATCATACTTACCCTTAAAAACCTTCGATATAAACATTATATAAGGAAATTCCCCCGCTGCACAATCGCACATTTTCCGTCCGCATATCGGATTTTTGTCATTCTCCTCCCCTGCCATCCCCGATTTTTGTTCCATAGAGGAAAATATCCTGTATGATTCCGAACCAGACCGCATACCCGCGCCGGCAGGATTTCTTTAGAATAACATTATCAGCAACACACGTAACCCGTAAATCTGACGGCACAAAGCATGATAAACATGATAGATATGAGGAGGTAACATCATGGCAAACACAAACGGTACATCTGCACCGGCCAGAACCGTCTATAAGACAACACTCATTGAGAAGCTTGCATACGGCATGGGAGATGTGGCCTGCAACGTCGTATTTGCAATCACATCCAGTCTTCTGGTTTATTTCTACACCAACGTCGCAGGCGTTTCCGCAGCACTTGTCGGTACAATCCTGCTGGCATCCCGTATCTTCGACGGCGTCTCCGATCTGCTGATGGCGCAGATCACCGACAAAGTCAATTCCAAACTCGGCAAATACAGATGCTGGGTATTGTGGATGGCAATTCCGTACGCAGTCAGCGCGATCCTTCTGGTATGTGTACCCGGAAATGCAACGACAGCCGTACAGGCAGCATACATTTTCATTACTTACAACCTCTGCACAACCGTATGCTACACCGCACTGAACCTGCCGTATTCTTCCCTGGCACCGACCATGACAAATGACGATCAGGACCTGGCAAAGCTGAATCTGTTCCGCATGTCCATGTCCCCGATCGGAAACCTGATCATCACAGCACTGACCCTTCCTTTCATCCGTCTGATGGGCGGCGACAGAAGAGCATGGATCATCGTTACAACCATCTACGGCGTAATCGCAATCGCAATGCTTCTGTGGACATTCTTCGGATGCAAAGAGCGTTTCCATCCGGCAGCTGCAAAAGAGACTGAGGGACTTCCGTTCGCACAGCGCCTGAAAGCACTCTTCGCAAACAAGTACTTCATCATCCTGACACTGACCATGATCGCTGTTTCCCTGTATCAGAACGTAAACGGCACATGCACAACCTACTATGCACAGTACATGCTCGGAAACCCGGAAGGCATGGGTATCCTTCAGACAGCTGAGAAGATTCCGTGGATCATCGGCGTCATCATCCTGGCTCCGTTCATCAAGAAATTCGGTAAGAGAAACCTCGTCCTCGCAGGTGCAGTCCTCTGCATCGCATCCATGGCACTCGTTCTGATCGCGCCGACAAGCTATCCGATGCTTCTGGCCGCAGCTGTCATGAGAGGCTTTGGTGAAGCTCCGTTCTACGGCTGCATCTTCACAATGCTGGCAGACGTCATCGAATATGGTCACTGGAAAACAGGACTTCGCGTCCACGCACTGGTTTTCTCCGCATTCACAGTCGGACAGAAACTCGGCGGCGGCCTCGCAGCATGGGCAATCGGACATCTGATGGAAGCTTCCGGCTTCACAGGCAAAGAAGTTGAGATCGCATCCGCAGTCTCCATGGTCAAGAACCTGTACATCTGGGGCACTGTCCTCGCATGGGCACTGGTTGCTGTCCTGATGATCATCTATCACCTCGACAAGCAGTATGACACTATCATCACTGAGCTCGATGAAAGAGAGCGTGCGAAGGCTTAACAAATAACTGATACTCAGATTCAACAGTTCATCACAGGCACGCTCGCGCTACTTTCAGCTCGCAGCGGTACATAAGCTTCGCAATGCAACGCCTTGCTCAGCAAGTACCGGCGGCTTCAAAGTACCTGTGATTGAAGCTGTTGAATCTTCGCATCCGGAACAACAGTGATTAGAACCCGCATATGCTTGCAGAGCATACACCTGCACATGAAAGGGTTAATCTGCTTCGTGCAGTAAGACATCGTCAAATTCAGAAAGGACATACGCCATGTATACAAACTATGAAATCGAAAAAGTCACCCCGAGCGACCCATATTTCCCGCATTTTCACGGTGCGTTCGAGATCCCGGTGCAGGTTGGCACACGGACCCGTCGTATGCTGGCGTATGTGCCGGAGCGTTGCCGCGAATCGACCGCCGGCGTGATCGTGATCGGTCCGGACGGCAAAAACGCGGACGAGCTGTTTCTGGAGAGTGAATGGAGAAGGATTGCGGACCAGGAAGAGACGAAAGAAAAGCTGATCGTTTTCTTCCTGGAGCCGGAAAACGGGAAATGGAACACAGACGAAGCTTATGGTACAGAAGGCGGCGATGTGGCAGCCATGAAGGCATGTGAGCGTTTCTACTACTGTGTCCATGAGTCCAAAGTCTATGTGGCAGGCCTCGGCGAAGGCGGCGTTCTCGCAAATATGGCTGTCGCTGCAAACCCGGCATTTTATGCCGGCATCGCAACGGTCGGCGGCTCAGCTGTTTCCGAAAGCTATCTGAACAGCGCAAGGCAGGACTTCTGCACGATGCTGGACGGCTATGAAGATCCGGAACACCGCAAGAACATCCGCAAAGGCGATATTCCGGTGCCGGCATGGATGATCGACGATCCGGAAGCCGACATTACAGGGAAAAACACCATGCTCTCCTACTGGAGGGACGCATGCGGCACAGCGGATCAGGCATACCAGATTGATCCGGACTGTGTCGAATACAGAAGAACAAACGAGACGGAATATCCGCTGAATCAGGACAAAGAAGCATACCGTGTATGCAGCAGCACCATCCCGGGCGCATCTGCAGATCTTGCGAATGCACTGACCCGCCGGATCTGGAAGGATTTCCTCTTCCGCCAGCGCCGCTGGATGAGCTGCCCGGGCGGAGACCTCCGCGTAACCGCTGATCCGGTCAGAGATCTCCACGCAGATTATTACTACCAGGAAATCGACGGCTGGATGCGCGAGTGGTACGTCTACGTGCCGGCGTGTGTAAAGGCAGCAGCTGCAGCCGATCCCGCAAAGAAGTTCCCGCTGGTACTGGCCATGCACGGCTACACCTGCAATGGTGAGATCTACATCGGGAACAGCGGCTGGACCAGAGTCGCAGACAAATACGGACTGATCGTTGTTTTTCCGACAGCACTGCTCGCACATGTGAACATGCCGGAACAGGGACTGATGCCGGAATACGCACTGTTCCCTGCCTGGAATATTTTCCAGGAGGAAGACCGGCCGGATGAACTCAGCTTCTTCCGCCAGATGCTGAACCAGACAATTGAGACATACCCGGCAGATGCTGACCATGTATTCGCGACCGGTCATTCCTGGGGATCTATGATGACCCAGATGCTCGGTCTGGGCATGGCAGACCGTCTCGCTGCGATCGCACCGTGCTCCGGCGTATTCTTCGGCGGCGCATCAGAGATCATGACAAAGCTTCCGGATCTGAACAAATTCAATGACGTGCAGCTTCCGGTCTGGATGCACTGGGGCACCGAAGAAGAATGGCTGATCCCGAAGGATCCGCAGCATGACAACGAGACCGGCTTCACCATCGACATGTGGATGAAGCGGAACAGCAAGGAAGACATGATTCCGGAGAGCTGGCTCGATTATCCGATCGAACAGAACGGCCGGTTCCTGGACCGCAAGGTAGAGAAAGAAGGAACCGCTCCGGTGTGGTTCACGCAGGTTGACTACATGCCGCACGCAACGATGCCGGAAATGAGCTTCCGCATCTGGGAACAGTTCTTCAGCAGATTTCTGAAATAAGTTTTCGTCTTATAAACCTCTTTTATAAATCAAACCAAATATACCGCAAAACATCCCTGACGATTTATCATTTCGCCAGGGATGTTTTCCTGCACACCGGATGTGCAAACGCTGTGCTGTTTTTTCATAGTCCGTTCTGTTTTTTCGTCTGTACAAAACCCGCAAATTCCGTATAATAAAAAAGAGTGCGCCTGCACTCACCCTG
>CAZRNI010000094.1:0-8542 GCA_964601425.1 uncultured Eubacterium sp.
AGTGTAGCCAATAACCTTGGCAGGCTATCGCCGCAGGGCGGCGATTTGGTCCAAATGACGCTGAGAGAAAGTATATCACAGAAGAGGTTATCATCATAATGATTTTTTCAAAGAGAACGGAAGCAATCGACATCACATGATGGATTGCTTCCGTACAGAGATTCTATTTGAGTTGTTTTTCTATCTTACGAAGTGCATTGGTGAACCGGCAGTTGAGCATATCATCGAGTTTGGTGTTAGTGTTTTTAATCCTCCATTTGCCTTTGTACTTCGTAAAGGAAATGGATACTGTCTTTGAGGTCAGGTTTTTCCCATACTGCTTAATATACTTCTTCTGATACTTGGCCAGGTATTTGTCGTATTCGGCATCAGTTAGATTCGGATGCGAGAGTGAATACTGAACGGTATCCCAGAAGGCATTTGTAAAAACAGCATATCCATCGTAGTAGGTTGCTTTTACTTTGACGGTAGCTTTTTTGCCTTTTACCGAGATGCTCTTGATTTCATATTGAAAATACTTTTTCTGCAGGGAGCGGACAACCTGTCCCTGTTTGGATGACTGTGGATACATGTCGAATGATTTCCGCATGTCCTTGGGAAGGAAGCAGTTGGTAACACCCTCCTCGTTGTACTTTTTGACCTGCTTCAGGAATTTGAAGGCCTGCTTTCTGACGGCCGTTTCTGATTTGGATGCAGCATACACTGGTGTCGGTATCAGCGTGAGGATAAGCAGCAGACACAGAAGAGCATGGAGCAACTGTTTATTTGATTTCATTCTCATTCCTCCTTTGATTCAAATCTATGTCATAATTATAGCATACAGGTACCCGGGATTCGACTGATAAACGGGAATCTTCGCATGTTTACGCGAGTTTTATGAGATGCGATATAACGCATTTCATGAAGGCGGCTTATGGTGAAACTATCAAGCGACATCTCATAATCATGCATCTAATCGAAATCGACAAATACCACGTTTTGTACTATAATTTTTGTAATATGGAGAATAATATTGCCATATTTCAAACATTTCGAATCATGCGAAGGAGTGATTTAGTAAAAGGGTTATTAGGGTGAAGCCGAGCTGGAGAACCAGCTTATAAAAGAATTAGGAGAGCAGGATTACCCACAGGTGCAAAACAATGATTATGATGCACTGGTGGATAACTTTAAAATTTAGTTTTCTAAATTCAATCAATCCAAAATCGGTGATACGTCGCTGTCCGATAAAGAGTGAGAACGGCTCTTTAACTACATGTTCGGAAAGAGCATTTTCGAGTCTGCAAAAGTCCTGCGTGACAAGTACGTTCCGGAACGTGATGACGGCAGTGAAATTTATGTAGAATTCATCGATGAAGACCACACAAAGAACATCAATTAGGTGACGCATCAGACAACGGTTGTTGGTAAATATACAAACCGATGGACCATTTTATCAGTGTTTATGAAGAGCTGCGACAGACATTCTACCCGAGAAACTGGAGTTATCAAATCGACCGCCATACAGCCTCTGTGTTTCGGGCACTGACGTATCCTGATATAGATTATATCTTTAAGAGTAAAGATGCCGGCATAATGGCAAAATTTACAGAATTCGGGTTCTCTATTGGTTCCGGAAGAACATTCAGTCTGGAGAATTATTACAGGCTTTGTGATGAGATAGTAGAAGCACTAAAGGAACATGACAGCCTTCTGGAAAAGCATTTTAATGCTTTGTCAGATGCATGTTACAACGATACAAGCTTGCACTTGTTGGCGTTTGACCTGCAGTATTGTTGTAAAACATATGGATATTATGATGGGCTTGGCCTGCCGACTCCTCAAAAGAAAACTATATCAAAGTCCAAAGCAAAACCTAAAAAAGAAACTGTCAATCAGGAAGAACTTGAAAGGCGTCAAGAGCTGCGTCGGGAAAAAGAAATTGAGTTGCAGCATGCCAGAAATAATCTTGAAGAAGCGATGGATGAGTGTGCCGATATCTCATTGGTGAATATACAGGTTTTAATGCCAAAATATGGACAGGGCATTGTTATAGAACAGAATATTAACAAGATAAAGGTACAGTTTGACGCAGTGCAAAAATTATTTGTCTTGGATGATAAGTATCGGGTAAGACCACAGTTCGAGGATGATGAAATTGTAATCAGTACATTTTCCAGATAAGCGCGTGCATCGGAACAGGTGGAAAGAATCGAGCGAGAATTACGGAATATCTGATAAAGAGGTTGTTAAACATCATGTTCTTCCGAAAACAAAAAGAAAAGCCAATCGAATACAATCCTGACCTGCAGCAGCCGGTCATCCGATGCAGCATCTGCACCGGTGAACAGACTGCCGGCCTGCGGGACAAAGTTAGTGGGAAGTTTCATGAGATTATGCTCATTCGGAACGATGCTGACCTGACCAGGTTTCAGCAGATGGTTGGAACGGATGAGATTGAGAAGATATACTGAGTGGTCGTTGTTTGCGTCAGAGAATGAAAGGAGAACTTATGAAGAAGACAGCAAGAACATTGATACTGACCACATTGATTTTGATTGGACTTGCTTTGCTTTCACCTTCAAATGTGCAGGCTGCTACCAAGGTGAAAGCTAATAAGTGGTACTCCGGAACGATAAGCGGCGGTAACGTAAAGCAGTTTAAATTCAAGTGCAAGAAAAGCGGATTCCTAACTGTAACGGGCTCATGCACAGACTGTTATGATAGCCGCGAAGTAAAAGAGGCGAGCACGCACGTATATGCGGCAGCAGAAGCAGTTGAAGAAGCGGCTGAAGAAGTGGCAGTAGCAGCCGGCGAAGAAGAGGTATATGTACCGAAACCGGAACCGATAGAGCAGAGTTATTTTATCAGCAAAGGCTCGACTTATATTCTGAAAATAAATGGAGAACAGGGAAAACAGGGCTCCTATCGCTTCAAGATTAACCTCAAGAGTGCAAAGACTGTCGAATCAGAAAGCAACAACTCGAAGAAACGAGCAACTGTCCTGAAATTTAAGAAGCTTGCAATGGGAGAGCTCTATCAGGGTGATAAGGACTGGTATGTTTTCAAGGCTCCGAAGAGCGGAAAATTTACAGTATCAGCAAAGGTGCTGGGAGAGAAAAGTGCAGAGAGAAATATTAAATATACTTCTTACAAGGGCTCAAAGAAAAGTGCGTCCGGAAGGATTTACGGAAACACGGTTCTTTATAAAGGAAAGCTGAAAAAAGGTCAGAAGATATATATTAAGATTTCGCCGAACATGTACTCTGGAATTGTATATCAGCTCAAAGTATCGAAATAAAAGTGTAAGACAGGATTGATACCAGATGAGGCAGCACCTATGAGCAAACCAGATAACCCCATTAATGGAACCGATTTTCAGAAGAAAGTACAAGGATGGTTCCAGAACCAATACGAAAGCACATTCCGTCTGGAAGAAAAAATCAGAATCGGGAATCCACCGACCGACCACAAGTTTGATATCGTTAGTCCTGAAAAAATGATTGCAGTTGAATGCAAGCGGTACACCATTCTTACCATGAACAGCGGCAGGAAACGCTGGCAGGATATTACTACCGGAGATACAGATATCTTCTTGGCGATATTATTGTGGCGGAATACAACGAAGAAACAAATGGCCTGAAAATCATTTCTGAGCCTGCCAATGAAGAGAAAACTTTGCCAAAGTATGTGGAAAGGAGATGAGAACAGATACGAATATATTTTTGTGCTTCGGGAGTATCTGCAGACTAAAGGACTGGTTTGCGATACTGCGATCATATCGGAAATAGAAGAGCGAAAAAAGGGAAAGAAATATTCGCTGGAAGACCACATCCGCGCAATGATATACTCCATGCTTTCTAACCAGACCAAAGAATTATCTTGAAATATAAATGAAAGTCAGCTGAGATTGTTTCGGTGATTCAAAAAAATGAGCGGATATGATATGATCACCATAACAAAGGTAGCGAAAGGAGATCAGACATGGGAATCTATCTGAATCCGGGGAACAGTGTATTCAGAGAAGTTGTCTGCGGAGATATCTATGTAGATAAGACCATGATGATCAATGAAACCAACAGGATGATTGACACCGCAAATAACTACGTTTGTATATCGCGTCCCCGCCGGTTCGGAAAGACGATAGCCGGGAACATGCTTAGCGCATACTACTCAAAAGGATGTGATTCCAGGGAACTTTTTGCCCCGTTTAAGATTGCGCAGACTCCCGGGTTCACAGATAAGCTGAACCGGTATAATGTGATCCAGATCGACATGAACAGCGAGTATCAGAATCGCATAGACAAAGAAAGGATCATCAGCGGTCTGACAGAAGATTTGAGGGATGAATTTGCCGCGGCATATCCGGGAATCCTGTTTCGTGATTCTGACTCGGTGGCGCAGTGCATCCTGAAAGTATATGCCCAGACGCAGGAAACATTTATTGTTTTGATTGATGAATACGATGTCCTTGTCAGGGAACAGGCGAGTGGAGGTCTTTTTGATACGTATCTTTCCTTCCTGAGCGGGCTGTTTAAGAGCAATACGCTGAGGCCGGCCATTTCTCTTGCATACGTCACAGGGATCCTGCCGGTTGTTCGTGACAAAGTACAGTCCAAATTGAATAATATTGAGGAGTATACTATTCTTGATGCGGCGGAGCTGGCTGAATATATCGGCTTTACTGCAGAAGAGGTGAAGGAGCAATGTGCCGAAAAAGGCATCGATTTTGAGGAATGCCGTCTCTGGTACGACGGATATCACCAGCAGGGTTATGAGATTTATAATCCGGAATCTGTTGTGAAAGCAGTTACGAAGAAGAAATTTGCCAGCTACTGGGGCCAGACGTCCTCTTACAAGGTGATTTCGGACCGGATCCGGGACAATTTTGCCGGCACAAAGGATGCAGTCATCCGGATGCTGGCAGGGGAAAGCACAGATGTGGATATACACTCCTATTTGAATACCATGACTGACTTTACAGGTAAAGACGATATTTTCGGATATCTTCTTCACCTGGGATATCTTGCCTATGATAATGAGGAAAAGACCTGCCGGATTCCGAATAAGGAGATACGTGAAGAGTGGTTCCGCGCATTGAAAAAAGTGCCGGAAGAGTATGCTGTTACAAATCAGATCATTCAGGATTCAAAGGAGCTGCTCAAGGAGACTTTGAGAGGGAATGAGGAGGCGGTTGCGAAAGCGCTGGATGTTTCACACATCCATGTCACATCCAACCGGAGCTACAACAACGAAGACGCCCTGCAGAGCGCGATTTATCTGGCTTTCATTTATGCCCTCAATCGGTATACAGTGATAAAGGAAATGACGGCGGGCAAGGGATTTGCTGATGTCGTGTTTATTCCGAGATATGAGGGTGATCCGGCGATGGTGATTGAACTGAAGCGGAATGACTGCACGGAGAGTGCATTAGAGCAGATTCATCAGAAGCAGTATTTTGACAGTATGCAGCATTATCAGGGGAATCTGCTGCTGGTCGGAATCAATTACGACGAAAAAGAAAAGACACATACCTGCAAGATCGAGCAGGTATCTATATAATGTTTTAGAGACGAATATGTGCCGGATTGCAGTAACCATTCAAAAAAGTGCTGCTTTGAGATAATTTTTTTGGCTGATCCGGCATAAAAAAGTGGGAGACTTTTGGGAGAGTAGGAATAATGGACGCTGATTTTTCCTTTATTTATGCGGCTTTTCAGTGATTCTGTGACTTCGAGTCCCCCCTCGCTACTTTTCTAAAATGTCCCGGAAAGCATGAAAACAATAGTTCATGGTTGTCGATCGACCACACTGAAAGCCAGCACGGATTATACGGTAAGTTATAAAAACAATACAAATGCCGGAAAAGCAACTGTAACAATCACCGGGAAAGGCAAATATAACGGTAGTGTAACTAAGACGTTTACCATCCAAAAAGCTGCGAACCCGATGACTATGAAAACAAAAGCCGCTAAGATCAAATATAGCAAGTTGAAAAAGAAGAAACAGACTATCAAGGCGAAGAAAGCCTTTAAAGTTTCCAAAGCGCAGGGCAGCGTGACATACAAACTGGCGAGCGTAAAGAAAGCAAAGTTCAAGAAGTATTTCAAAGTTTCGAAGTCCGGAAAGATTACAGTTAAAAAAGGACTGAAGAAGGGGACATACAAGCTCAAGGTTAAAGTAACGGCTGCGGGGAATGCAAATTATCTGCCAGCAACAAAGACAGTCACATTGAAGATCAAAGTTAAATGAACTAGAACGAGAGGGATCCGGATCAATCTGGATCCTTCTTATTTGTGACGACGAAATATTTGTTTCTTATTCCACCGGCGAAAAGGACGAGAGAGGACATCGGAATGATGACCTCTCTGCTTGGGAAAGTTTATACAATCATCAGCTAAGCATCTGATTCTCCTTGAATGAGTAGTATCCGTCGCCGACAATCAGGAAATCCAGCATCTTTACGCCTATTAGTGCACTGGCATCCAGCATCTGGTCTGCGAACATGATGTCCACCTGCATAGTTATTATATTATGGCCCCGGGAAGCAGATGAATCACTTGCTTTCACGGGGCTTTCTTATGTCTGTTGCGGCATTATGGCGTCAGCAATCAACGCTTTTTTAATAGAACTCTGAATACATAGTAAGATTTTTGGGGATTTCGGGGTTCATGAGGGGTTCATGACAGAAATCCGAGAGAATAATTACTAGTAAAATAATAGAAGCGCTGCACTATGGGCATATAAGGGAAAAATCATTCTTGCAGATAACATCTATGTAAAATCACCTGCCAATACAAAAATCTGTCAGGTGGATATAGATGGGTCTATTAAAAATAATGTCCTCTGCAATCCCGGCGCAGAATTATACCGGCACTCGCAATGGGCTGTGAGACATACAGAAAAGTATTCGGGAAAAGATATGCAAGATGATTAAGAAAATAAAGCTAAATACAATTTTGCATTTTCCTATAAAGGCCGTATGCTGTATAATGAATGCTAATAACATTCAGATGGGGTTTCTTGTATTTACGGAGGAATGACCGGTGAATAAAAAAAATCTGTATTTGTGCCTGGGCGCGGCTGCGGTCCTGCTCGGAATCATCTGCATTCTTAACATGGAACTGCTGCTTGTCCTCTGCGGCAGTGGTTTGCTGCTCTACAGTATCAGTCAGCTGATTCACTGGAGAGAGCGGAGGAAAGCAGGTGCCGCCGGTGTGTGGACGCTGGTCGGCATGCTGGTTGCGGCTGCATTTGGAATTGAGATTCTGATCGGAACCCATCTGGGTGATACGGCGATCCATTTTCTTCTGATCAGCCTTTCAATCTGGCTCATCGCGGCAGGAGGACTGGAGGTTCTCGGAGCGGTGATGTACCGGAGAGCGATGACATCGGTGGATCTCGGTGTTCAGGCACCCGGTTCCGTCTCTTCCATGGTACTGGGTACAGTTATGATTGCGGTCGGCATACTGGGACTTATTTTCCCGGTGTTTGCGGAATATGCTGTCGGCTTCTGGATTGTGGCAGAACTGATCGTTACGGGTGTCAGGATGATCTGGATGGCCCGGACTGCCGGTGCATTGGAGGAGAGCGGCGAATGAAGAATGTGAAAAGAGCAGTTGTCTTAAGCGGCGGCGGGACGAAAGGTGCCTATGAAATCGGGGTATGGAAAGCCCTCCGGGAACTTTCTGTGGATTATCAGATTGTGACCGGCACATCGATTGGTTCGATCAACGGCGCGCTGATGGCCATGGGCGATTTTGATAAGGCAGAGCAGATCTGGCGCAATATGGTGATGGTGGATCTGATGAGTGAACCGGAGCCGGAGAAGGGGATCCTGCGGACATTTGCCGAGGCACTTTTTCCGACAATGGAATCCCGCAGGAAAAAGCTGATCGACGGTGCGGTGGATAATTCTCCTTTCCGGGATTTTGTGAAAAAGAATATCGATGAAGATAAGGTGCGTGCTTCGGAGGTGGATTATGGTCTGGTGACTGTGCGCGCGCGTGACAGGAAGCCGTTCCTGCTTCCCAAAGACAAGATTCCGCAGGGACAGCTGAAAGACTATATCATTGCGTCTTCTTCGGTGTATCCGGTATTTCCGATGCACCGGATCGGAACGGATTACTTTATCGACGGGATGTACTACGATAACCTGCCGATCAAGCTGGCTGTTTCGATGGGAGCGGAGGAACTGATCGTAGTGGATCTTCATCAGAAACCACAGCATCCGGAATTTGCAGGGCGGGCCAATGTCCTGTACCTGACGCCGTCTGAAGATCTGGGCGGGATTCTGGCATTTGACAGGAAGAAGATTCATGAAAATCTCGAGATGGGATATCAGGATACGATCCGGAAGTTTTCCGTGGGACGGTGAAGTGAGACTAACAGAAATGAAAGAACGACAGAATCAAATAAAAAAAGATGGGATGCCGCAGGAAGCGGTGTCCTTTTTTGTGCTGTGGAAATATATCGAGCGACCTTGGCAATAACGAATGACAATACTTATAATTAACAAGAAATGTTTTTCGGGCACGGTATAGAAAAAGACCCGTTTTCACGA
>CAZRNI010000095.1:0-8496 GCA_964601425.1 uncultured Eubacterium sp.
CCTTCCCTGATACTCCATGACCTCGTCCATATTCATATCCTGCCGCATGGAAAATTCCTGCGTAATCACAGAAAGTGTCTGCTTCTCTCTGGAAGACTTCCGGGTCAGAACCGTTCCGTCAATGCTGACAGACCCCTCCGTAGGCAGCAGCACCGTAGACATCATACTGATCGTCGTTGTCTTGCCGGCGCCGTTCGGACCGAGCAGCCCGAAAAACTCTCCGGTCTCAATCCGCAGATCGATATGATCCACGGCAGTAAAATTCCCAAATTTCTTCGTGAGATTCTGAAGTTCAATCATATATTTCTATGTTCTCTTTCAATCTTCAACACAGGATTCTTGTGACTTCAGTCATGAGAGGAATGTGCAAAATCAAACTCGTCTTCAACATGGGTCAAAAGCCCGTGTTGAAGATTGAGCCTCCGGCGGATCGCAGAGCTGCGCAAAGGAAGACGCACTTCGTGCGTTGCGCAGCTCGCGCGCGATCGGAGATCGCGATTTACAGGAAGAACCATTGCCTCCTGCAGATTCTGCCCGCACAGGAAGGAGGAATATTTGTCACGTGCGAATTCCACCCTCTACTTCTCTTTCGCAATAATCAGCGAGAAATATCCTGCATCATCCGGGATTTCATCCACACTGCGGTAAATTCTTTCATCCGGCATACTGCAGTTCTCCACGACCTGCACGTCACGGCCGCTCTCTTTCAGACTTTCTTTGATTTCTTTCATATGGCTTGCGGATTTCATCAGGACATACTGTCCCGGCTGATCCATCCTGACATCTGTTTTGTGTGCCGCCGGAAGTACATGCAGCTGCTCATTCCACTCCATAAGCGGGATATTCAGCCGTGCCGCCGCCGCGCAGAAAGAAGGAATTCCGTTGACCAGTTCTGTCTGATATCCTTCCGCTTCCAGTATCTTCTGCAAATAGGTAAATGTGCAGTAGACGGTTGAATCGCCCAGCGTCAGATATACAACATTTTCACCTTTTGCGAGATATTCCGCGATCTTCTGTGCGCCATGTCTGTGCGCTTCTTCCTGCTTTTTCTGGTCCATGACCATCGGCATATCAATTGCGACCAGTTCCTTATCAGCCAACTCCGGCACTGCCTGCACGGCAATCTGATATGCGACCGCTTTCATCGGATCCTGTCCCGGCACCGCAATCACGCGGTTTTCCCGGATCAGGCGGCATGCCTTCAATGTCATAAGTTCCGGATCTCCCGGTCCTACACCGACGCCATATGCAACTCCCTTCATCTGTGCCATCCTCCTCAAAAAATTATTTACATTTTATCACGGTAATCGGCAGCCTGATGTCAAATGCCGGTCCGCTTTTTCTTAACAAAATAATTGATAATTCCACCGGCGACCATAATAATCAGCGCCGAGATCAGCACCTTCTTTGCCGCCTCCTGCGGAATCTGACTTTTGCTTCCGATCGTATCCTCATAAAACGTCAGTACATAATCGATGGCAACCGGATCACCCATCGCTGTCGTATCTGCAACAACCTCCATCGGCTCATCCAGCGCTGTAACCGGAATGATAAAGGAAGAATTGCCGCCGTCCGTCGTCTGGTTCAGATACTTCCGGTTTCCGACAAGCATATAATCATAATACATGCTGCTCCACAGCAGTTTTGCAAACGCTTTTCCGTTCTGCACAATCAGCCAGGTCGGTGAGCTGATGCTCGCCCTGCCGCTGCCGCCGGTCATCGTAACCTCGATCGCATACGTCCCATCGGGAAGATCCACAGGAACCGCTTCATCAATCCGGGCCATTGCCTCTTGATCCATTAACGAAACGACGGTCTCTTCCTCCAATCTCTGACTCTCTGCGTCCGCCTGACTCTGACTCTCTGCATCCGCCTGACTCTGACTCTCTGCATCCGCCTGACTCTGACTCTCTGCGTCCGCTGTTTCGGCAGATGCGCTGTCATCCGTATAATAGGCATCGCCTGCCGCCTTTATTTCATCCGGATGATCTTCCTTATATGCTTCCAGCGCTGCATCAATCAGCGCATAATCCGGCACGTTTACAAGAAGCGCCTCTGCAGGAAGAGACGCCGCGTCCACAAGCAAGGTGCGATCATACCATTTATGTCTCCGTTTACTGAAAGCGGTACAGGAGAACGGCTGATTCAGCCCCTGAACCGGTATCGTAAAAGAACTGCCTTCATCTGTTTTTTCCAGCTCGATATATTGGGACTGCTCTGCCGCTGCGGCTTCTACGCCAAAGCCGGGATAAACATACTCGTAGGCCGTACTTCCCATGACAGCTGTCAATTGCATCATTCCGCCGGAAACCTGCAGCCGGGCACTCTGTATCTTAAAATACTTTGAACTGGACCGTACCTGTACATCATAGGTTCCATCTTTAACATAACTGCCGGCAATCGGTGTCATTCCATAGGTTTCAACCAGCTGCGGTTCAAATTTTCCCTTTTTCGAGGATGTTTTTTCGTATCCCTCCGCGGAAAACGCCGGAACAGCTGACAGAAAAAACAGACCACAGCAGAGAAGAAGCAACACCCCTCTCCCGGCTATGCTCTGTATGATACTTTTCCTGTTTTCTTTTCCCGACAGTTTTTTCATTTCTGAAACCCAAAAGCAATGATCCGGATCTTTACCGAATTTGTACAGCATTTGTTGTTTATATAAGCATTACCTGTAACTATATCACATCCCGTATGCGAATCCAATGAGAACCCTTGTCAATTATCTTTCATTCTTTGCTACACAGACCGCTTTCAATCGTTTTCTCCGCCCACATGGAAGCGCCGGTACGCGCCGGGTGTCATACCGGTTACCCGCTTAAATATTTTCCCGAAATACGCGCTTCCGGAAAATCCTGTCTGCAGCGCAATTTCAGTGATTGAAACCTCTGCCGTTTCTGCAGCTGTCAGCAGCCGCTGTGCCATCTTGACACGATAGTCCAGTAAATATTCGAACGGGCTCTCATGGATGCTGTTCTGAAAGGTGCGAAGGCATTCCCGTTTGCTAAGCGACGCAGCAGAAGCAATTTTCTCCAGCGTCAGTTTCTCAGCATAGTGTTCCTGAATATAAGACATCATCTGCATGATTCTTTCATTATATACAGAAACCGTGCGCAGCTGTTGATCTGTCTCCTGAATCAAATCCAGCAGAGACAGCCAGATCTCGGAAAGAATATTACGAATCCGAAACGCTTCCCGTTTATTTCCCCGAATAGACGCAAGCCGCTTCAGCTCCCGCAGTATTTTCCGTTCCGATTCTGTTTTCCCTGTCAGAATCAGGGCTGTTATATTCCGGTTCAGAAGCACCGGATCCATATATTCGGTCTCGAAAATACTTTTATAATGTCCGCTCAAAAGCACTTTATTAAAAATGTGTGATTCTATAATGCAGGACTCCTCATTTTCCGTGCGCGACAGCACATTTGTATTTGTAAAAAATGCCTCCCCGGCATGCAGCATAAAGCTGTTTTCCGATGTCAGAAGTTTCGTTCTTCCACTGACAACATAAGTAAATTCGAGTTCCTCATGCCAGTGCCAGGGCGTATAGGTCTGTTTCAGATCTACATAATGGTAAGTGTACGGAAACTCAATCGTTATTCCTGCAACTTCTTCCTGCTGATATACATTGGTTCGTATTTTCATTGTCATACGCTTCCGATTATTAATAGTTTTGTCCAGATAGTTATATTATATGGCGATTCAATTATTTTTCAATGCAGAATATCGTTATATACTAATCATAACAAAGAAAAAAACAGCCAAACGGAAGCAGACAATAACATGCAGAAAAAACCGGGAGGCAAGAACACCAAATATAAAGGAGGATTTTACAATGGCTATGATTGGTACCGCATTTGCATTACTCGCAGGAATCGCTGTAATCGCTTATATCGAATCTATGTAACTTTATTGCAGGTTAAAAATCCCACCAGGTATACAGGTATATCAGAAGAGAAGGCGCCGCTCACATTGCTGTGAACAGCACCTTCTCCTTTTCTTTCGCAATTACTCTGTATAAGGCTCCGGATTTGAGACGCTGACTTTATGATCGTACCATTTTCCCTTGGTTCCGATCAGTGCACAGTCAAATTCCTCGTCCAGCGCCGGAACCGGAATATCAAACCCGTATACCGTTTCCGTCGTGCCGTCGCTGTAGGTTACCTCATCCTCCGTCGGCTCCAGCAGCTCAGCGCCATCCTTCTGGGCATCCTCTGCCAGTCCCGGATAAAGATTGACGATGCTCTTGGATACCAGAGAAACATGAATCGTCATTTTTCCGTCAGCGACAGTCAGAATCCCTTTACCATCATTTGCTTCATTGACATGAAACATCGTACTGTCTGTGGTGAATTCAGCGAGATATGTGCCATCTTCAATCGCCGCTGCTGCGGGCTCTGCTGCTTCAGATTCCGCCTCTGTCTGTTCATCCGCATCCCCGGACGCTGATGCCGCAACTGTTTCGTCTGCATCAGACGCTGATGCCGCCCCGGCTGCTTCTTCTGTCGAGGCTTCCTTTACTTCAGAAACCTCTGACGCCGCTTCACTTGCGGCACTTTCTGCCGCTGAACCACCGGATCCGCAGCCGGTCAGCATAGCTGCTGTCATTACAACTGCCAGCAGAACTGCTGTCAATCTGTTTTTCATGATTATTCCCCGTCGATTGCAGCCTGTGTATGTGCAACGTACAGCTGCTCAACAGCATCGATGCGGCCGAGACCAGCGATCTGTGTATCGATTTTTTCGAAGGAACCGTCAGCTGTAAACTGTGAAATCCAGGACTCCTCATCTTCCGGATCAGCCATATCGTTGTTTGCATGGTCACCTGCAACAACCATCAGCGGACGAAGAACGACGTTCTTGTAGCCTGCAGCTTTCACATTCTCGATAATTGCTGCACATTCGGTGCCTTCCGGCTCACCCTCAACGGTACCGATGAAGACGTTGTCATAACCAAGGTCATCCATCTGTGCCTGCATCTGGCTGTATGTTACATTTGCAACATGTGCGGTACCGTGACCGATGAATACAAATGCTGTGCCATCTTCTTTTGCTGCATCAAGAGAATCATATCCTGCTTCTGCAACTGCTTCAGCTGTAACAGCCTCAGCGACTGCCTTCTTGTCGTCGTTGATCACGGTTGCGTCTTCACCGACTTCACCCAGAAGCGGTTCAGCAACTGCAACACTCTCGAACTTATCCTGATATCCCTCAAGAACACCAACCAGCTCGTCATACTCAGCGCCGTGCATCAGGTGTGTCGGCTGAACAACAAGGTTCTTAACGCCATTGTCAACTGCACGCTGCAGAGCCTGGTCAACGTTATCGATCTTCTCACCATCTCTTGCCTGTACATGGTTGATGATGATCTGTGCGGTAAATGCACGTCTGACTGCCCAGTCCGGGAATGCTTCCTGAAGGGTATCCTCAATACCCTTGATGTCAGTTGCACGGCTCTCATTAAAGGATGTACCGAAGCTGACAACCAGGATCTCGTTCTCGCCGATTTCATCTGCGTTACGCGGATCATCAGCAGTCACATCGCCGGTATCTCTTCCGAAGTAATCCGGATCAGCAAATTCACCTTCAACCAGTTCCTTCTGCTCATCGGTCAGTGCATCCCATGCAGCCTTTGCAGCTTCACACTGTGCATCTGTCTCATCGGTTCTTTCCTGTACATAGATTGCGTCGATCAGAGCTGCAACTTCATCAGCCTTTGCCTGATCATCGCCGCCCTCTTCAGCCGCCTCGGACTCTGCCTCAGCTGCCTCAGACTCTGCTGCTTCAGAAACGGCTTCCTCTGCCTCAGATGCTGCACTCTCGGCTGCCTCAGAAACGGCCTCTTCTGCCTCAGATGCGGCACTGCTTGCTGCACTGCTCGCAGAGCTGCTTCCGCCGCAGCCAGCCAGCATAGCTGTACTGAGAACTGCTGCCATCAATACTGCTACTACTCTCTTCTTCATGTTACTTTTTCCTCCTTCAAACAAGAAAAATGAAAATAAATTTATGCTGAGCAGGCAAAATAAAAAACCTGCTCTTCCAATCGAAAAACAGGCTTCACCACAAATAAACCACAACTCCCGTCATGGTAATTGTTGTGTCATCTGCTTTCTTCGGAAGCATATCCACGTATCTCCAGCAGGTTTCCTGACTTGCAGATCAACACCTTTCCGCGCCTTCTCATACACACTTACAGCTTCTTTCATTTACCGCCCGTTAAAACCCAAACACGCAAACTGTCTGGTGCATCAACAACGGCGGTCAGCTGCTTCCTGTACAATGGCATTTTGCGGAAGATTCCCTGCTTACAGTGACCGGATCGCTCAGGATTCTCACCTGATTCCCTTTTACCCCGCCGCCATATACAGACGGCCGGCACTGGAGACTGAAATTTATATTAATTTTTTTATAATGACTCAACGTTCATAATACTCGCAGCATCATTCTCTGTCAATGAAAATATTTGCTGTTATTCTGCGCATACTTGCGGGAATTTCAACGCAGTAGTAGATTATTGATACCCGTACTTTGCAACAGAGCGGTCAATTTCAGGAAAATTCACTTCGCAGCTTCCTTCGGAAATACGGATCGGAATTCTATCCTGAAACGTATACTCCTGCACTGGCTTTGCATTTTCAAAATCATAGACCAGCACAACTCTGTTTTCCGGATCAATTACCCAGTACTCCTTCACACCGGCATTTTTGTATTTATACAGTTTCCGGATCAGGTCGTGTGCGCGGTTCGACGGCGACAGCACTTCTGCCACAAAGGCCGGCGCACCCTGATGCGCATGTTCACCTGGTTCTGTCGGCTCACAGACGACAAAAAGATCCGGCTGGACCATCGTCCAGATATCTCGGTCCAGCTGCACATCGCTCGGCGCGAAAAACACCTCGCAGTTTCTATCATGCTCCTCAATACAATCAATCATTTGCCTGTACATCAGGCCGATAATCCGCTGATGTGTCCTGGTAGCCGATGCCATGTCATAAATGACGCCGTCGATCAGCTCGACACGCCGCTCATCCGGAATCGCATAGTAATCCTCAATCGTATAGGGACCCTTTGCAGGCAGATTGTAAGCCTCAGACGGATCGCGCACGATCCCTGCTTCCCGATACCGTTTTTCCAGCTGCTCATTGTAATACTTGTCCATCTTTTACCCTCGCTTTCTTATTATTTGCTTCTGTCTCTCATCTGTAAGCAGTGACCCCGCTGTTTTCTGTAACCGCTGCGGGCGCACATTATATATTTAATTCATCGATAGCTTCGCCGATTTCAGCAAAATCAATCGTACACTTCCCCCCCGACAGCAGGATCGGAATCTGCGTGGAAAACGGATATATCGCGGGCACATCCGAATGATCAAAATCATACACCAGCACCTGCCGGCTTTCCGGATCCACAATCCAGTACTCCCGTACACCGGACGTCATATATTTCTGCCGTTTCAGCCACAGATCTCTTCCGCGCGTAGTCTTTGAGAGAACCTCCATGACAAACTCCGGTGCACCCTTATACAGCTGCCGCGTTAATTTTTCTCTGCTGCAAATGATGACCAGATCAGGCTGTACAACCGTAGCGCTTTCATTATCCGGCTGCACATCACAGGGTGAGATAAATACCCTGCAACCTGCGTGATTCTTTCTAATACATGACCGGATTTGCACAAACACCTCTCCAATAATCAACTGGTGGATATAATCCGGCGCCGCCATATCATAGATGACACCGTCAATCAGCTCCACCCTGCGCTCATCCGGAATCGCATAGTAATCCTCGATTGTAAAGGGACCCTTTGCAGACAGATTATATGCCTCCGACGGATCGCGCACGATCCCCGCCTCCCGGTACATTTTTTCCAGTTGTTCGTTATAATCTTTGTCCATATTACAACCTCCCGCTCTCATCCATCAGTTTTATGCGTCAATTGACACCCGCTCCTCGTTTGGAGAACCATTTCCGCACAGTATATTCCCGCTTTTCCCGGCATAACTTTCACATTCAGACTGGACTGGCACCATTATTCGTAAAACCGCTTTAAGTTGCTGCTGATCTTTGCGAAATCAATCGCACATTCACCGTCTGATACGCCAATTGGAATATTATCTTCAAAAGAATAATCCGTACGCACTTCTTCGCCTCCGTCATGCCGGTCTCCCGAAAAATCAAACGCCATTACTTTTCTGTTTTCCGGATCAACGATCCAATATTCCTTTACGCCGGCATTTCTGTACTTCCTGTACTTACGAACCATATCGTGAAAACGGCTGGACGGAGACAGGATTTCTACAACAAACACCGGTGCTCCCCAAAAGGCATGCTGCTTCGGATCCTGCAATTCGCAGGTCACATACAAATCCGGCTGCACCATTGTGTAAATGTCGCAGTCAAGCTGCACATCGGACGGCGCCAGATAGACCTCACACGCCCTGCCGCTCTTCTCAATGCAATTATAAACCTGCAAAAACAGCTGCCCGAGAAGCTGCTGGTGAA
>CAZRNI010000096.1:0-2850 GCA_964601425.1 uncultured Eubacterium sp.
ATAAGTAAATTCCTTTACATGCTCCACCTTTGAAGAAATCAGCTCCTCAAACGGCGCACCTGTGAGCATTGAAATCGTTTTTCCGTTTAATTCCTCAAATGTTTTAAATTCGGGAACCGCAGTATCAGAATCTTCAGCATCATAATCTTCATTGCCGGAAACATCCTGCGAAGGCACTGCCAGTACGATACCTCCATTGTAGGTGGGATCAGAAAACAGCACCTGCTCTTTCCGCTCATCCGTCACGTTCATGCCTTTGCAGAAATCACATTTTCCGGACTGCACGGCGGCAATCCGGCCTGAAAAATCCACATCCGTAAGTTCCAGAGCATATCCGCGGTCACGGCAAAACCGCGTGACAATATCGATGTCATACCCGACATTTTTGCCATCCTTGATATAGGACCACGGATTGTCCGTAGCGGTCGTCACAACCCTGATCGTCCCGTTTTCGCCGGTGAGGTCAGACATATCAACCGTCTTCCTGTCCTCATCCGTGCCCATCCATATGTCGTCAATCTCAGCCAGCGTTCCGTCTTCCTGTATTTTCTTCAGAAATTCATTGAACTCTCCGCACAGAGCAGCTTCCGCTTTATCATCTTTCCGGAACGCGAAGCTGACATCCTGGCGTGTGATCATATCATCGATATAACTTAAGCGCTCCGGCTGTTCATAATGCATCATTTTGATATTGGGCTTGTCCGCAAGAAATGCATCAATCTTTCCTGCGATCAGCGCAGCACTCTGGTCCGGATAGGAATCAAAATAAAGAGGTTCACTATTCGGAAAATGCTCAGCCGCAATATTCTCCAGAGGAGTACCTGTCAGCACACCGATCCGCTTTCCGTCATAAGCCTGCCAGCCTGTTTTTGCCTCTTGATTCGCTTCCGCCGCATCTCCCCTGACCGGGATCACAGGCGAAAACAACAGCACGATCACTGTAAAAACTGCCAGCAATCTTTTTACTCGATTCATCATCCATCCTCCGCACTTCACAATTACGTCTGCCGTCTTCCTCCGAAACTCTGATTTCGTCGACGTTAAAAAAATTATAACATCGTTTTCTTATCCGACAATCCCCATTGACTCACGTGTTCTCAATTTATTCACGGTGTCAGGCACCGTTTCGTCGTGCTATAATGAGAAGAATCCGACATGGATTGGGAAAGGATACGCGAAATGAATCAGCACAACAAAGCAATCCTGTATGTGATCCTGACAGGCCTGGGATTCTCTCTCATGTCCCTGTTTGTTCGTCTGGCAGGGGATCTTCCGACGATGGAAAAAGCATTATTCCGAAATGCTGTTGCAGCACTGGTGGCTCTTTCTGCCCTGTTCCGCTCCAAAGAAAAGCTGCACCTGAAGCAGGGTAGTCTTCCGTTTCTTTTCCTGCGGAGTTGTTTTGGAACTGCAGGACTGATTATCAACTTCTATGTCATCGACCATCTGAATATCGCAGATGCCAATATTCTGAACAAATTGTCCCCGTTTTTCGCCATTTTGATGTCGATGATCATCTTACATGAGATTCCGAAATATTCGGATTTTGCCTGCGTGATTGTCGCTTTGGCCGGCGCGGCATTTGTGGTACATCCCACAAAAGGGCTTGCTTCACTTCCTGCGCTGATCGGTGTTCTGGGCGGATTCTGCGCTGGGACCGCTTATACTTTCGTCCGAAAACTCCGCTTATCCGGTGAGCGGGGTCCTGTTATCGTGCTCTTTTTCTCCGTCTTCTCTCTGATCGTCTGTATACCGGGTACCGTAATCAACTTTCAACCAATGCAGCCAATCCAGCTGCTCTTTCTGATTCTTGCCGGATGCAGTGCGGCGCTGGGACAATTCTCTGTTACCAAGGCCTATGCACTCGCTCCCGCGAAAGAAATATCCATCTTTGATTATTCGCAGGTTCTTTTTGCTGCGCTCTGGGGTTTCTTCTTTTTCGGAGAGCGCCCGGATCTGTTCAGTGCCATCGGTTATGCTCTGATCCTGGGCGCAGCCATCTATCACTGGAAAAAATAAGTCAATGAGAAACGTCCCCATTGACTCATTGACTCGCTTACGCCGCTGCCGGAGAAGCGGATTCCTCCGCAGCATCTGATACTTGCTCCTGATACTGTTCGGCGGCTTTCTCAATCCCTTCAGGATAGATCTGTGTGAAATCCTCCTTCATTGAGACCGGAATATAACCTTTTTCTTTGTATTCAGCGGATTTTTCGGCCCAGTCCTGTGTACCCCATTCTCTCACATCGTCATCTGCGACAACCATATAAGCCTCTGCCGGGTACGGATTCCGGCTGTCGATCGTGTAATTCATCATGCTGGTGTCGCTTCCGTTGTTGCCAAATGCCAGCACCGGACGCTGTCCGATCTCCCGCTCGATATACAGCGATTTGTTACCGTTCAGATTTTTCTGGATAAATCCGCCTGTCAGCACCAGATCATCGCCGTCTTCATATTTATAGTCCATGTTGGATGCTTCCTTCTCATGGCCCTTCTGCTTCACTTCAAAATCCGTCCCGATCGCGTGGTTCGGCGTTATGTAATCTTTGAGTGGCGTCCCTGCGATAATCGCGCGGGTCGTCGTCCGTTCCGTTCCGCTGATCACATAGACTGTAAAATCATTTTCATCAAGGTACTGCACGAGTTCCACCATCGGAAGATAGCAGCAGTTGTTGTAACGCATATTCGTAAAACTCTGCGTATTTTTCCTGCCGAATTCGACAGCATAATCATAGAATTCCTCAACCGTCATACCTGCATAGGCTTTGGCAAAATTTCTGGCAAGTGCTTCATCTGCTGTGTACCCCGGCTTGATCGAAGCCGCAATATCCTTCAGTTCCTGCGATACCC
>CAZRNI010000096.1:2860-8478 GCA_964601425.1 uncultured Eubacterium sp.
CCGGATGATCATGCAGACAGTATTCGATAAACATCATCGTATCGTAGTAGGTGTAGAACGTCTCACAGGTAAGGGTTCCGTCCATATCAAATACGGCAATCCGGTCCTCCACCGGGATAAAATGATCTATGTCATCCGGATTTGTCACCTTCGTCACATAGTTCCGAAGACTCTCTGCTGCCGCAGAACCGACTGACCAGTACTTCGTCATCGCCCCTTGCGCAGTTGTGTTTTTGGGTACTTTTTGACCGGGGATTCCTGCTGTCATAATCACGACAACAAGTATCAATCCAATCAGAGCTGCTATAACCGACTGCTTTTTACCTGATGGTTTCATGATCCATTCCCCCGTCTATTGCTTTCTGTTCTGATTCAAGTTTATAACTTGCGTTCTTTCCGGCCACTTTATCCAATTACTGTCACAGAAGTCCCGCTGTCCTTCAGATAACCCAGGATCTCCTGCTTATGCCCACGATTGATGCCAATGACGAATCCCATAACATCTTTCGCTAAGAAAACGACAGATTCGTCGAATGCTCTGACAAAAGCAACATTTTCCCATGCCAGTCTGACTGTCCCGGAACCGCCCTTGTCCAGTTCGACCCCATTCTCATCGAGGGTCAGGATCGACGTTGACTGATCTGCCAGATACCTGTTAACCATAAGGTTCATGTTCTTCAGGAACGCCCAGCAAAAGGCGATTACGATCACCATCAGTACGATTCCGACAATCATCATCGTATCCACGCCCCAGAAAGCTCCCATCAGCACAAGCGCAGCCAGGAAAACTGCACAAATAATAATATACAGCTTTAATAAACGAAACTGATTCCGGAGCTTCATGTCCGGCTTTTTGATCAGGCTGCGGTACTGGCTCGTAATGTTCACCAGTTCTTCGTAAAATTCTCTTGTGCCTTTCTCTTTAATATCAATTACCATAATGTAAAACTCCTTTTCATAGCCTGCGTTGAAGAATGAAACCAGCGGCATCTTAAGCCGCTGGTTTCGATGAGGGGGAAAGGTTTTATATCTATCCGGATTATCCGTTAATACCGGAAATATGGTAGGTAGCGTCATACTCGTCGGTAAATGTTCCGTCGTCATTCTCGTAGTACTCGACACCGTCCTCATCGGTGTAGACACCGTCTTCATTTTCAATAAACAGGTCTATACAAATACAAACTCTGCCAGCCGCCGGAATGCTTCCTCAACTCGTACGCGGGGCAGCGCTAGATTCATCCGGATTGCATCCGGCCGGTTAAACTGGCGGCCGTCCTGCCACAGGACACCGACTTCGACGCCTTTGCGAAGCAGTTCATCGATCGTTACACCATGTTCTGCAAGCCACTGCCCGCAGTCCAGAAGCAGCATATAAGTCGCCTGCGGTTCGGAGACCTCAACGCTGGGAAAATGTGCGTGTATAAAATCAACCGCAAACCGGATATTCCCGGTCAGAACCTGCCGCAGCTCATCCGTCCACTCAGCACCCTCCGGCCTGTAGGCCCCAATCAGTGCATGCATAGACAGGACATTCATCGCATTGTAGACACTCAGAGAAGACTGCCTGCTGATCCGGTCCCGCAGATAGTCGTCGTAGATAATATGATAACTGCCCACAAGTCCGGCCAGATTGAATGTCTTTGACGGCGCGTAGAACGCCGCGGTCCGTCTCCTCGCATCCTCCGAGACCGACTGCAGCGGGATATGCTGATAGCCCTCCAGCGTCAGATCTGACCAGATCTCATCAGAAATGACGTAAACATCATATTTCCTGAACAATGCATAAGCCGCTTCCAGCTCCTCCCGGGTCCAGACTCTGCCCGTCGGGTTATGCGGCGAACAGAAAATCGTCGTATGGATATGATATTTGCGGATTTTCGCCTCCATATCCGCCAGATCCATCCGCCAGATGCCATTTTGATCTTTCACGAGTTGACTGCTGATCAGATGGTATCCGGCCTGTCCGACCTCCCCCAGGAATCCCACATAGGTCGGTGCATGGATCAGAACATTATCTCCCTGCGAACAAAGAACAGCCAGTGCACTCAGCACGCCTCCCAGCACACCGTTCTGATAGCCGATATGTTTCTTCTCCAGACCTGTGACATGGTTTCGTGATGTATGCCACCGGATAATACTGTCGAAATATTCCTGCCGCGGCGCAAAATAACCGAATGCCGGGTGAGATGCCCTGTCAACGACTGCTTCACAGATCGTCGGCGCGGTAGGAAAATTCATATCCGCAACCCACATCGGAATCAGATCAAATCCATCCCTGACCTTCCCCTTCGGGGCAATCCCATACGGATCTTCCTCCGGGGCAACCGCAATTGCATCCATTCCCCTCCGGTCCAATATACTGGTAAAATCATACTTCATTGTCTGTTTCTCCTTCGGTCTATATATTCAAGGAGACAGAGAACCGTCCCCTGTCTCCTTTCTCATGCATTCAGGGCAGTGGCAATCTCAATTGTCATGTCCTGAAAATAATTACGCAGATCTGACAGGCTGTTAATTCCATCCAGAAAAATGACATGTGAAGAAATTACAATCCCGGTAATCATCTTGGAAACCGAGAGCATGAGATTAATCAGAATTCCTGCTATATTGTATCTGATTATAATTTTATTTCTGGTTATGATTTCCTGATGCATGTGCAATTCCTCGTTTTTGATTCTGTGACAAAAAGTATCCGAAGCGATTTTTTATTGAATGTCTATACTATACTACTTCTATTTTCACAGAATTTGCACACGGTCCCTGTTTTCTACAGGCTGCAAAAACTTCATAAGCTGTTTGTCCTGGTTCTGATGAAAAAGTACATGGACGCGAGTCCGATACAAAGCACCGCAATGATTGCGAACCACATAACAATCAAAGAAGCCGGCTGGCTGTAAACCTGCAGGAAGAAATACGGACCATCAATCAGCCGCAGCGCATTCAGCAGCAGGCAGATCAAACCATAAAGCATTGTTGCCGAAGCCGGAAGGAACATTACTGCTTTACCGGGAAGTTCAGATTTTTCAAGAAACAGGAGTGACACAACAGACAAAACCGGTGCAATCAGATGATTGATTGGTGCCACATTTTCCAGAAAATAGTATGCAATTCCGCCTTGCGGAGCCAGAACAAATGCCGCAATCAGAAACGTCACTGTAAGCCCAACCGCGCTGACGAAATGTATTGTTGTAAGCTTTTTCGATATTTTTTCTCCTCTGTACAGGACCCATAGAATTGAAGCAGATACCAGCAGCTGCAGCACATTGCTGTCAATCGTGTACCAGACAAAGAGACCTGCCCCAAATACGCAGATGTCATGAATCAGGGCAATCACTTCCAGAATCACGAGTATCAGATTGATTATAAAAACAGGTTTTTTTAACATGATTACTCCCTTCAGAACACATAGGAAACATCAGATTACCTCCGCCAGTTCCTTCTGATAGGCGGCCTGTTCCGCCAATACGATCTCTCTGTATTCTTTCAGCGCCCCGGTCCTTTGCCCATCTGCGTGCAAATTCCTGATCCGCCGTGAGGTAAAATCCCTGCCCGAAGTCAGCATTTTTGCGGCCCCGGCAGATATCCGGCTGCCGTATTTCCTGAAATCCCGTGTGGTATAAAATCATTTTCTTCATTGTCTTCTCTGTACAGTGCCTTTCTGTCCGGCAGATTTCTGTCTTCTGTGTGGTAAAGAAGCATGTTTTCGACGCCAGGCATTGTAAGTCTCATAGATTTGCTCCTTGTGGCGGCATTTTCCGGATTTGCAGATAATTTACAGATGAAAGCATATCATAAATGTTGTTTTCTGTATATAAAACAGCGGCCTTTTTGAGGCCGCTGTTTTGCGCTGCTGTTATGCAGCCGGCTTTACCTCGATCAGAACGGTACCCGTTGTTTTCTCAATGCAGGCAGCTTTTACCATATAGCTTCCCGCAGGTACCGTTCCGGATGCTCCGTCCGTGTTACTGACATCTGCTGTAATAATCGTATCATCTTTCATTTCAGGAATTTTCTCAACGTTCTGATTCTCCGGAGCTCTGACCACTTCTACCCGGATCACGCCCCTGGATAAGTTAGAAGTGATTTCAATCTGCTCTCCATCTGTGACCGCAAGAGAACCCGTCATAACGTAATCACCCTTGTCGGCATTCTCGGCGGTGATGGTTATCAACTTGTCCGAATTGACATCTGCCTTAAATACAGACTTTCCGCATGATGTGAGTGTCAGCATTACAACTGCCAGTATCGCGAAAACAATTAACACGTTATTCCTTTTCATTATCATTCTCCTATTTGCTTTGATTATAATTTCCTGACCTGGCTGCTGATAATGCGAATGCTGTAACCCCTACTGAAAAAATTTTCTTATTCATCATAATTCTATTTTCCTTTTTTGTCTTTTATGACTGTGTTTTCTATGATTGATTGTCGCTGTTTTGTGTTTTCCTTTGTTCTGGCCTTACTATTAAAACCCACAGCATGATTTTATTACTATCTCTCCTGCGGCCAGGTGCTGTCGGGCCATTCATCCGTCCCGGCGAGGTTTTCAAAGGTATCAATCACAACTGCCGTGTTCTCATCGACCTGCTGCATTACAAATTTCATATGGTCCTCCGGGATCGCAACACAACCGCCGGTAAACGGCTTTGCAGGCCCGAAGCAGTGCAGGAAGATAGCAGATCCATCACCGGGGATTCCTTCTTCATTGTAGCTGATATTCAGACAATACTGATAGTGATAGATATAATCAATAATATGCTCAGAATCTCCGCTCTCTACGTCCAGTCCCGGGAGGTCTTTGAGATTGACCAGCTCATTATAGTGGTATCCCTCCCGCGGATCACCCGACCAGTAAGTGTCGTTATCTACTTTTACATAAGGGATGGCGCATCCCGGATCGTCAGCAATTCCAAATGCACGGTTGAAACGGAAGACGCCTGTCGGTGTTTTTGCATCGCCCTCGCGGGTCTTTCCCAGTCCGTTTTTTCCGATGAATCCCGGTGTCGTCATAACCATGTGCCAGCTGCCGTCATCCTGTTTCTCATGCAGTGAGATCCATGCATCCGTGGCTTCCTCATTGAATGCAGCTACGACAAGCATCTGATCCGTATCTTTTGCGGCATCGAGTGCGCCGATCCAGTCCGGAGACTCTACATCGATCCCTGCATAGCCGCCGGAACTCTGCGCAGCTGTATCTGCTTTGTCTTCGGCTGCTGAAGGTTCCCCTTCTTTCGCGGTGATCTCAACATTCTGATCCTCATTGGATACAACAGCAGAACTGCTGCCGCATCCGGCGAGCATCACAGCCATTCCAAGTGCAGCTGCTCCTAAAATTATATGTTTGATTGTTTTCATAGCTAGTCCCTTCCTTCCTCTTTTTTATTGATATCAGGCACATCGGCAATCTCATGGATTTTGTTCTGTTACATGGTTTCCGATTTCGATAGTTACAGAATAATACGCAATGCCCAACAAATGTCCAATCTTATCCCGGTTTGAAAGAATTCGTGCTGCGGATCTTACATTCTTCTTGTGTTATATATTTATGTACTTATTATAAGTATTTTGGACCAAATCGCCGCCCTGCGGCGATAGCCTGCCAAGGTTATTGGCTACAC
>CAZRNI010000097.1:0-917 GCA_964601425.1 uncultured Eubacterium sp.
AGCTTTATTGAACGGAGCAGCAAGCTGGATTATCATCGCACTGGTGTTTCATTGTACGCATGGCACAACTTTCGCGGCGGAACTTTTCAGCACATACGTAATGGCAATCGGCGGATGCACATTCGCAGCAAGCCTGCTTGGCTTCATACTCAAAGAAATGAGAGACAGGAAGGTGTAATACTGATTTAAGAACACTTGGCGAAATCTTTTTCTTCCTGGCAGATGAAATGGAAGATATTACCTTTGGACATGCTCTGCACTTGATCCTTATGGCCATGTTCGAGAGCATGTATAAAAATTTCACATTTACAGAAAAGCAAATGGATGCCTTCATCAATGATTTTGTGCTCGGACTGCCTGAATATATGCAAGTCGCTTTGACCAAAGCGGCATAAATCTAATTTATGCGCTGAAATATTGAATTTTCAAGGAGCCATCCCCATTTTAGGTATGGGAAGTTTTAGTCAAATCAACAAAGGAGGATAGTTGCTATGTCGAAATCTAAGAAATATGAAATTAACACTGACAACCTCGTGAAAGTAGCGGGAGGTTATAACTGGGATGATCCGGACTCGTTGTCTGATCCCGCTAATCCGGAATGGATAACGGGTACAGTTATCCTTAATTGTGAATATCCACTGTGCAACGGGCGGCTTACTGTCCGTTACATCCACAACGGAAATGGAATACTCAAGGATTATCAGCCATATGCCACATGCCCTGTCTGCGGCAGGATACGTAGCATTAAACAGACGGATATCGAATACCCCTATGGAGCACCTGCTTAAACACACTCACGGATTGAGTGAGCGGTATATACATCCTTATTGTAATTTGAAGGCTAAAAAAAGATTTAGTCAAAGCAATTCATGAGTATTATAGCATAGTTGAGGGCTGGATTAGCAAACCTATCCAGC
>CAZRNI010000097.1:927-8458 GCA_964601425.1 uncultured Eubacterium sp.
GTGAGTCACAGCTCTACGCTGCACCAGACCAGATCGCCGGAACAACCGTGTAACATATATCCTCCTCAGACAAAATAATAAGGCCGGATCATAGTGATAAGGAGGCTCAGACATGATAGATCAATATGTAATTCAGAAAGTAAGAATGTGCGTCGAAACGTATTTCAAGATGAACGGAACCAGACCCTGCATGCAGGAAATGGTAGAGTAGACAGGCGAATCAGCCGAGACAATCCGCCGGGTCTATCTGCTTGACGCAGGGCGGACGAGAGCAGCGCGGGCGATGGCTGCCTGAGCGGTCGTTATATCAGAAGCAGCAGGCAAGACAATCGAGTAAAAACAACAAAGGAGATTACAACATGAAAAAAACAATCACGATGTTTGCAGCAGTTCTGGCACTTCTGATGGTCTTTGCAGTTGCAGCCTGCGGACAACAGCAGGTAACTGCAAAACCGGAAGAAAACACTCTTACCGGAACGTGGGAGTATTCAGACGATGAGAGTGAGATTAGAGCAGTTTATGTTTTAGAAGAGGATGGAACGGGTACCTATACAATGACAGTTGGCGAGGAAGAAGTTAAATATGAACTGAAATATGAGACGAAGGAAAACCATCTTCTTGTAACTTACGTTAATAATGATACTTTTACTGAGGAAGATGTATTCGACAATGAATTCAGTTTCAAAGATTCGAATACACTTATCATCAAAGATTCATTTGATGATGAGATGACATTTGTAAGAAAATAAAAATACTCTGTGAGAGGTTCTAAAACATGGCGCCATTTGACTATTCAGGAGTCAGAAATGGCGCCATTATCATGTTTTGCGGCGTCCGATTTATTTTGCAAAATGATCAACAAAACAAACAACGACACGGCAGACGAAGGAACGTTCTGCGGAGAGGAGAGTTAAATAAGAACTAATTGTAATGGCTTTTTATAGTGCATTCGATTAGTAATATTAAACAGGAGCAAAGGCGAATAACGAATATCGCCTGCCGCTAACAGTGGGTCACCTTTGGGTCACCTGACAAGTTGACCTTCGTTTAGCACCGCCCAGGCGGAAAAAGCCGTGAATTACATTATGGGGAAATAATCAAAGTAAAAATTCCTACATTTCGAGATGCGAGGGGAAGAGCCATGGCTACGGCCATGGCTCTTCTCTTTACTATTGGAGTTGCGGTCTACTTATTCCTGTCGCTGCTGCTGCGTGGGAAACTGTAATGGAAATACCGCACAAAAACATTATCTCCGCTTAATGCAAGATGAATATTGACAGACGGAAACAAGGTTTAACTGAAACAGCTAAACTGAATAATGATATGAAAAGGGCACCGGCAGATGTCGGCGCCCTCAGACTGAAGACAAAGCGAAGCGAACGCAGTCTGTCATTCTTACATTCGGTCGTACCGTTTTCCTTTCCAGTAGACATACGGTTCCACTTCTGCCTTCGGGCCAAGCGAAACGCCTTCCATGATGTATTTTTTGAATTCTTCGAAGCCGGTGCGGTCGACAATGTAACCGACGTGTTCCTTGTGTTCGACAGCGTTGGGATCAATGTATTCTTCGATATATGCGTATGCATTTTTAACAATTTTCATGATGCTCTCTTCATCACACCACTTGATGAAATCCTCTGCGAGACGCGGATTTTTCTTGCCTGTGCGGCCAAGAAGCACAAGACGGAAGTAGTGTTCTTTGCTTCGCGTCCAGGCTCTGGTCGGGCAGTATGCAACGCAGACGCCGCAGCCGACACATTTTTTTGTGTCGCGCACGACCTTGCCGTTTACTAGCGAGAGTGCGCCGACAGAACGGCGGCGGCAGAAGCTGATACATTGTTCGCAGGCTACACAGCGGTCAGGATTGTACTGCGGTTCTGTCATGCCAATGATGCCAAAGTCAGCCATGCGGGTTTTTGCGCAGTCATTGGAACAGCCGGTGAACGCGATTTTAACGTGCCGGTCATTCGGGAAGATCATATGTTCCATCTTTTGGGCAAAGGCAGTCGTGTCGTAGCAGCCAAAGGGACATAGGCGCGCCCCGGGGCAGGCTTCGACGTTTCTGGTGCCGGAAGACGGGTAGCCTTTGCCTTTTTCAGGCTGGTTAATGCGCAGCGCGTCAATGATGGACTGGACTTCTTCATTGACTTTATCCATATCACGCAGATCAATACCGGGGATTTCAATGCCCTGACGGTTTGTAATATCAATGACGCCATTCCCATATTTCTCAGCTATTTCCACAACTTTTCCAAGTGAAGCCGCATCGATGACGCCGCCCGGAATGCGGATACGGGATGCGGTTTCGCCGCGGTGCTTGGAGTAGCGAAAGGCGTTCTTTTTCAGTTTTCCGACATTTATGTCAAGATTTCCCATCTTTTTCCTCCTTGTGTGATACCAGTAGGAATCAATCCATCATCATCTTACCTTCTGTGTAGTTAAAGACTGGTCCGTCAAGACAGATGTATTTGTCATTGACGCGGCAGTGTCCACATTTTCCGAGACCGCAGCACATTTTTCGCTCATAAGAAACAGTGATGTTTTTATCCCTGAATCCTTTTTTCTGCAGTTCGATGATGGTGAAACGCATCATGGGAGGCGGTCCGACGACGACCGCTCTGGCAGTGGAGGGATCACGGAGCGGAAGATCTGCTATGTACTGTGTGACGAGACCGATATTACCTTCATAGCCTTCGGGCGCGCCGTCGACAGTGAGGATCAGATTGAGTTTATCAGTCCAGATTTTCAGGTCGTCGCGAAAGAGCATGTCATCCGGACTCTTAAAGCCGGCGATGACATATTTATCCTGTGCGTCCGGCATTTCGGAGAGTGCGTGGATTACGCCGCGCACAGGAGAGACACCTGTGCCTCCCGCGACAACTACGGTTTCACCATCTGCATAGAGATCCACGTCAAAACCGTTCCCGTAAGGGCCGCGCAGCAGCAGAGACTGTCCGGCATACGTTTCAAACACTTCGTTAGTGACGCGGCCGACTTTGCGCATGGTCAGGTCGACGTAGTCAGGACCGATTCCGCTGACAGAGATCGGTGCTTCGCCGTATTTCGGAACGGATACTTCAAAGAACTGTCCGGGCTTTACATCTCCCTCGAAATGCATGCGGAAGGTGTATTCCTTTTCAGTATGTTTGATGACTTCTTTAATTTCCGATGCAAATGGAATGTAGGGGTTTTTCATCCGTTCTTCACCTCCTCTGCATTCTGCTTTGCCGTCTTACAGGCGTCATTTACCTTGTTGATGATATTGGTGTAGGAAATGTACTCCGGACAGATGTCGTCGCACCGGCCGCAGCCGACACACATGTCATAGCCGAACCGTTTCCGGTAGTCGTAAATTTTGTGAAGAACTTTGAAGCGCATGCGTTCACCCTGACTTCTGCGGTATTGTCCGCCGCCGGCCACATTGGTATAACCGTCAACCATGCAGGAGGAACCGACGCGGCGGCGTTCGCCGACTTTGCCGTTGTCGGTATAGAAGACATCCTGCATCGTGTAGCAGGTACAGGTCGGACAGGCAAAATTGCAGCGTCCGCAGCCGATGCAGCGCGTAGAATATTCGTCCCAGAGCGTGTCTTTTAATATTTCAAACGGGACTTCCTCCGGAATTGTCACATGCACTTCATTTTCTGTCACGAAGCGAGGCGTTACGTTCTGCTCAGCCTCGCAGTTTGCTGCGAAAAGTGGATGCAGACTTTCATCGGGTACGCTGGAGTAATATTTTCCATCGACACAGTCAATGGAGAAGAGATATCCATCTTCACTCCGGTTGCTCTTCATGTCGACACAGAAACAGTTTTCAAAGGAATGACCGCAGCCGATCAGGGCAAAGCTGACCAGATCGCGGCGGCGGCGGTAGAACCAGTCTTCGTCTTTGCCGTTTGCAAGATAAATCTGATCCAGACGTTTAACAGCATGAAGGTCACAGCTGCGCAGAAGAATCAGCACTTTCTTTTTGTTCAGATCTGCCTCCTTGACCTCCTGTTCCGTGAAGAAAAACAGTGTCTCGGAAAGCGGGTTGAGAAATTCTTTAAATGCATAATCTGATTTGTGTTCCAGATCAATTTCACCGGCGCTGCGAACCTCGTCGTATAGGACGACATCAGTGTCCGTATATCTGCCGGCACCCTTTTTGCAGACAGGCGCAAACACCCGGTATTCTTTCTGCAGATCTCCGATCACCTGATCAAAGCCCTGCGCTGACATCACAAAACCCACGTAATACCTCCTCTTGCATGATGTGGATGGCTTAAACGGTCCGGCGGCATACTGCGTCACAGATCCGTTTCAGCAAAATCTGAGATACTGTATTTATTATAAAAGAATAATCCGGATTATTTAGTTGCATACGCAACACATTCATGTAATATATTTGGGTATAATAGACAGAATCCAGTAGATTAACGCAGATAATTGGGAGAATTTACAATGTCGGATGTGGAGATGGAACGCTTCGAGGATATTGCGCTTTTTGACGGAATTCCTTCAGAAGAAACTGAAATAATGCTGCGCTGTCTGCAGCCCATCCGGAGGAAATACAGCAGGCAGACATTTATTTTTCTGGATCAGCAAAATGTCGAGATGGTCAGTATGGTTCTGAAGGGGACGGTGCATATTCTGAAAGAGGACTATTACGGGAACAAGGTGCTTCTTTCCTATGCAAACCGCGGAGATTTGTTTGGAGAATCTTTCTCGTTTCAGCAGAAGACTGTATCACAGGTATCATTTCAGGCGGCGACGGACGTGGACGTGCTGCTTATGCCGCTGGCAAAACTGCTGAACACCTGCAGTAATTCCTGCCCCTTCCATCAGCAGCTGGTGCGTAACCTCTTCCGTCAGTTTGCAGAAAAAAACGCAGCGCTTATGGATAAGATCAATATCATATCCAGACTGACGCTGCGCGATAAGATACTCACCTATCTGACACTGATGTCAGAGAAAGCAGGATCTTCAGGGTTCGCCGTTACACTGTCACGCACTGAAATGGCCGCCTACCTTTGTACAAACCGCAGCGCAATGTCACGCGAGCTGGCGAAGATGCAGGAGGAAGGGCTTATCCGGATTGAGAGAAACTGGTTTGAACTATTATGAACGGCAAAGAGGCAGATCCAGGGAGAGGCCGGCCTCTGTGTTTTTTAGTGGGAAGACAAAACCGTGCCGCCCGATCTCGCCGGACCGGAAAATTTATTCTTGTGATGCCGCGTAGTAAGGCAGGGCAACAAATACAATGCCGCCGATCATATTTCCGATCGTGACAAGGAGCAGGTTATACCAGCAGCCGGCCATGGTGATGGCCTGACCCGCAGGATTGAGCAGTGCTTCGGTCAGCAGGGTCATATTGGCGATACTGTGCTCAAATCCGGTGGTAATGAAGACGAACAGACACCAGAAGATCATGATCAGCTTGCCGGATTCGCTCTTCATCTTGATTCCGCACCAGACTGCGAGGCAGACGAGGAAATTGCAGAGAAGTCCCCGGGTAACCAGCTGCAGCGGTCCGGCAGTAATTTTTACGAGTGCGCCTGCTGCCATGAATTCACCGGCCGGCCCGGCACCGAGTCCGGTCAGATGATAGAGCACAGCAAGTACAGCGGATCCTGCCAGATTGCCGGCCCAGCATACGATCCAGAGTTTCACCGCATCCCCTGCGGTGATCTTTTTTTTGAGGAGTCCGGCTGCCATCATCAGATTGTTGCCGGTGAACAGCTCAGCGCCGGCCATCACGACGAGGCTCAGGGCAACACCGAAGGCCGCGCCCATGACGATTTTTGTAGCCGGTGCGCCTGCAAGCATACCGCCGATGGTGTTGGTCAAAAGGACACCGAAGCCGATGTAGATGCCTGCCAGCATGGAAAGCAAAAAGTAGCCGGCGGGATTTTTGCGCAGAAAATCTGTTTTAGCGGCTGCAGTATCAGCGGCTGCATGAAACACTTCAGAAAACATAGTACTCCCTCCTGAGAAACAGTATAAAGAATCAAGCAATATCACATGGAATATAAAATGTTATAACGAACAAGGGGATATGCTTTGCGATTATATGTGCCAGGATGATCTAATAGCAAATGACGGGGAATGCATTCATGCAGATAAGTTTGCGTTTAGTGTTCTAGAAGAGGTATTTGCTGATGATAGAGTAGATTGTGCAGAGTTTTATATTCTGGAGTTAAGCAACGACGGGGAACTATTCACGATTGGCTCTGTTACATGGGATAGAATTAACTACTCTCGGTTAGACGTTGTTTGTCAAATTGAGCATAGATATTCATCGTAATATCTGCATTTGCATGTCCCAGCCAGTTCTGAACCTTTTTAATGTCCCATCCCTTTTCAACGAGTAAAGAAGCACATGACTTACGAAGTTTATGAAGCGATAACTCAGGACGTCCATATTTTCTTACGGCCTTTTGAAATGTTTTGAGATGTAATCAGGGTCATATGCCCTTCCATCATCCCAAGTAAAAATGTAATCTTTTTTGTTTGCATATTCCTTTCCATAGAAGGATTTTGCTTGTTCCTGCTCGTCTTTAACAGTTTCCAACATGCGTTTTGCCATAGGAATAAGAGCCAGAGAACGGTTACTATTTTCAGACTTTGTTTCATCAGATTCATGTATAGTTCTTACACGAACTACAGTACGTTCTATAGTGATAAGCTGTTTTGCAAAATCAATAGATTTCCAAGTTAATCCGAGAAGCTCAGACCTGCGCAATCCATAGTACGCGCAGATGAAAGCGATAGGAGCAAGGCATCTAAACTGCTCATCATTATTTAAGAAGTGAATCAAATCTGATATTTCATTTTCTGTCAAGAACATCTTCTTATCGGATTGTTTACTATTTGATTTTCCAGAAACTTTGACGGGAGTACATGGGTTACCATTTAATAATCCGAGAATTGTTGCTTTATTACATGCTTCGGAAAGAATACTTTTATATTCACGGACTGTTCCCACAGTTAAAGGACACCGTTCTTTAAAGGTAGTTTCTGCGCAGGAAGAAGTGACGGAAAACATCTGTATCGATTTGGGAGACGTACATGCTCAGATTTGTTATGCCGAATCTCCTCATACAGAGGATGCATTGCTGATCTATGTGCCGGAGGACAAGGTGGTTTATATCGGCGACGCACAGCTTGGAGAATTCCCATCATGGCGGATGGATTTCCGTCGTCTGGAAGCATTGGAACAGCAGATCCGGGCATTGGATGTCAAAACTGTGATTGACGGACACTGGAAACCGTATTCGAAGAGAGATTTTCTTGCAGAACTGTGATTAGGGATGAAGTCAGTTACTGTCAAGAAGGATACGGACATCTCCAAACTTTACGACAGGAGTAAGAAAAGAGCCCATAGCAAACATCCACAATTTCCCCTTCAAAAATACGGTGTGTTCGTCAATATACTTTCACAACCGGAAATGATACACTTAGGTTAGGGTGATGAGGACGAAACCGTTTCAAACGAAAATGAGATAGATTCAGAGGAGGGATTGCAGATGAGAGCGAACAATGAAATGGA
>CAZRNI010000098.1:0-7252 GCA_964601425.1 uncultured Eubacterium sp.
CCGGTAAATGTTTACTGGGGTGCGCAGACACAGCGCAGCTATCAGAATTTTGAGATCGGGACAGAAAAAATGCCGGCGGAGATCATTCGCGCATTTGCGGTATTAAAAAAAGCTGCAGCGATTGCAAACTGCCGCCTCGGGAAATTAGATGAACAGCGCATGGGTCTGATCAGTCAGGTGTGTGATGAAATTCTTGACGGAAAACTCGAGGGAAATTTCCCTCTGGTGGTCTGGCAGACGGGAAGCGGAACCCAGTCAAACATGAATGTAAACGAAGTCGTTGCGAACCGCGGAAATGAGATCGCAGCAGAATCCGGAATGGAATTTGACACTGAGAAGCCGCTGCACCCAAATGATACAGTCAACATGTCTCAGAGTTCAAATGACACCTATCCGACTGCGATACACATCGCGGCTGTTACAGAAATTGAACAGCAGCTGTATCCGTCGATTGATCATGCAATCGAGGTTTTGAAAAAACTCGAAGAGGCGCACGAGGGTGTGATTAAGAGCGGACGTACGCATCTGATGGACGCAACACCGATCGCATTTTCGCAGGAGATCAGCGGATGGCGTGCAATGCTGGAAGAGGGAAGACGCCTGATCGGATCTGCGATCCCGCATCTTTCACAGCTGGCGCTCGGCGGCACGGCGGTCGGCACAGGAATCAACGCGCCCAAAGAATTCGGGGAGGAAGTGGCAAAAGCAGTCTCCGAACTGACCGGCAAGCAGTTTATCACAGAGCCCAACAAATTCCACGCACTGACTTCTAAAGATGCAGTTACCTTTGCGCATGGCGCATTAAAGGCTCTGGCGGCCAATATGATGAAGGTGGCAAATGACGTGCGCTGGCTCGCGAGCGGTCCTCGCTGCGGATTGGCGGAAATCACCATTCCGGCAAATGAGCCCGGCAGTTCCATCATGCCCGGCAAAGTCAATCCGACCCAGTGCGAAGCAATGACGATGGTTGCGGTGCAGGTCATGGGAAACGACGCGGCAATCGGATTTGCAGCATCACAGGGAAACTTTGAACTGAATGTATTTATGCCGGTCATCGCTTACAATTTCCTGCAGTCCGTTCGTCTGCTTTCTGATGCCATCAGATCCTTCACAGACCATTGCCTTGTCGGCATTCAGGCAAATGAAGAACAGATGGCAGCAAATCTGCACAACTCGCTGATGCTGGTCACAGCGCTCAACCCGATCATCGGCTATGAGAATGCGGCAAAGACATCCCTGAAGGCATACCGTGAGAATATCTCACTGAAAGAAGCATGCGTATCATTGGGCCTGCTGACGGAGGATGAGTTTGATCAGGCGGTTCGGCCGGAGAATATGATTTAATGAGTCAATGAGTCAGAGAGAAACGTCCCCTTTGACTCATAAGAAGCACAAGGAGTACGAAGAACTATGAATATCAGACGAGCTACAGAAAAGGATCTTCCCCGCATTGATGAGCTGCTCAGCCAGGTATTGATGGTGCACCACAATGCGCGGCCGGATCTTTTTAAGGCAAATTGCAGAAAGTATACCGATGAAGAGCTGCTGGATATCATCAGGGACGATCAGCGTCCGATTTTCGCGGCAGCAGATGAGAATGATGTTCTGATGGGTTATGCTTTTTGCGTGATTCAGCAGCATATCAATGACAATATTCTGACGGATATCCGAAGTCTTTACATTGATGATTTGTGTGTGGATGAAAAATTGCGGGGCAGGCATGTCGGAAAAGCGCTTTACGACTATGTGGTTGCCTGGGCACGTGAGCATGATTTCTACAATGTCACGCTGAATGTCTGGGAAGGAAATGACAGTGCGAAGAAATTTTATGAAGCCTGCGGACTTGGCGTACAGAAGACAGGAATGGAGCTGGTTTTGTAATGATCGGATTGAGTACACTCTGCTACATTGAGCAGGAGGGAAAGTATCTGATGCTCCACAGAGTAAAAAAGGAGCACGACATTAATAAAGACAAATGGATCGGGGTAGGCGGACACTTCGAGGCGGATGAAAGCCCGGAGGAGTGTCTGCTCCGGGAGGTAAAAGAGGAGACGGGTCTGACTCTGACGTCCTGGCGGTACCGCGGAATTGTAACATTTGTTTCCGGTGATGGCGTGACAGAATATATGTCATTATTTACAGCAGATGGCTTTACCGGCAGTATGATTGAATGTGATGAAGGCGAGCTGGTCTGGATTGAAAAATCAAAGATCAATGATCTGGAACTGTGGGAAGGAGATAAGATTTTTTTCCGGCTGCTGGATGAAGAGCGGCCGTTTTTCTCCCTGAAGCTGGTCTATGACGGCAGCGGAAATCTCACGGATGCAGCGCTGGATGGCAGAAAAATGAAAATCTGAGCCGGAAAGAGCCGGATGGCAGAAAAAAGAAAATCTGAACCGGAAAGAGCCGGATGGCAAAAAAATGAAAAACTGAATCAGAAAGAGCCGGATGGCAGAAAAAAGAAAATAACTGACCGGAATGCGTCAACGAAGGGACCGGATCTCTCCTGCTGTAGGAGAGGCCGGTCCCTTCTATACTTCTTAAAACATATGACCTTTCAATACCCTTTAAATCTTGCCAAATGTCTCAGCAGTGAGCGCGCCGTCTCTGACATCAATCCGTATGGTATCGCCTTCGTGGACGCCGCCTCCAAGGATCAGTCTTGCCGAAAGTGTTTCGACATTTTTCTGTATGTAGCGTTTCAGCGGACGTGCGCCGTATACAGGATCGTAGCCGGATTCGATAATGAAATCTCTGGCTTCCTGTGAAAGGACGATGGTAAGACGCTGATCAGCAAGCCGGCGGTTCAGATCGTTGATCTGGAGTTCTACAATGCTGCTGATATTTTCTTTGGTCAGCGGCTTGAAGAAGATGATTTCATCCAGACGGTTTAGAAATTCCGGACGGAAATGCGCCCGCAGATCCTGCTGAACCAGACTCCGGGCCTGTTCGCTGATGGTTCCGTCGTCCTGAATGCCGTCCAGCAGATATTGAGATCCGATGTTGGAGGTCATGATCAGGATAGTGTTTTTGAAATCAACTGTCCGTCCCTGTGAATCTGTAATCCGGCCGTCATCCAGCACCTGCAGCAGGACGTTGAAGACATCCGGATGTGCTTTTTCGATTTCATCGAACAGTACAACGGAGTAAGGTTTCCGGCGCACAGCTTCAGAGAGCTGTCCGCCTTCCTCATATCCGACATATCCGGGAGGCGCTCCGATCAGACGGGAAACGGAAAATTTCTCCATATATTCGCTCATGTCGATACGCACCATGTTGTTTTCGTCATCGAACATGCGCTCTGCCAGCGTTTTAGCCAGCTCGGTTTTTCCGACGCCGGTCGGGCCGAGGAACAGGAAGGAACCGATCGGTTTTGTCGGATCTTTGATGCCTGCCTTGGAACGTATAATCGCATCGGTCACGCGGCTGACTGCCTCGTCCTGGCCGACAACACGTTTGTGCAGGTCATCTTCCAGATGCAGGATTTTTGCTTTTTCACCTTCTGTCAGCTTTGCGACCGGAATACCGGTCCAGCGGGAAATAATTCTGGCGATTTCATCGTCTGTGACGCTCTCGTGTACCAGAGAGAGGTCCCGGTTTTTCATAGCGGTTTCTTCTGCTTCCAGTTCTGCCCGCAGCTTCGGAAGTTCTCCGTACTGCAGTTCAGCTGCCTTGTTCAAATCATAATCACGCTGTGCAGCCTCGATCTGCTTATTGATCTCCTCGATCTGCTCACGCAGCTTCGAGACGCGGTCGACAGCCGTTTTTTCATTTTCCCACTGTGCCTTCTGCGCGTTGAACCGGTCTTTCAGTTCAGCCAGATCTTTTTCCAGCTCTTTCAGGCGCTCGAGGCTTAATGCGTCGGTTTCTTTTTTCAGTGCAGCTTCTTCGATCTGCATCTGCATGATCCGGCGGTTCATTTCGTCAAGCTCAACCGGAAGGGAATCCATTTCTGTCTTAATCTGTGCGCACGCTTCGTCGACCAGATCAATCGCCTTGTCCGGCAGAAATCGATCGGTAATATAGCGGTCGGAGAGGGTGGCAGCGGCAACCAGTGCGCCATCGGTAATTTTCACCTTGTGGTATACTTCGTAGCGCTCTTTCAGTCCGCGGAGGATAGAAATGGTGTCTTCCACGGTCGGCTCGTCGACCATGACATGCTGGAATCTGCGCTCCAGAGCTGCATCTTTTTCAATGTATTTGCGGTATTCATCCAGCGTCGTCGCACCGATACAGTGAAGTTCGCCGCGGGCAAGCATCGGCTTGAGCATGTTGCCTGCATCCATTGCGCCGTCCGTCTTGCCGGCACCGACGATCAGGTGCAGCTCATCGATGAAAAGGATGATACGTCCTTCACTTTTGCGGACCTCTTCCAGGACTGCTTTTAACCGCTCTTCAAATTCCCCGCGGTACTTTGCGCCTGCGACCAGTGCGCCCATATCCAGAGAAAAGATAGTCTTATCCTTTAGTCCCTCCGGCACATCGCCGCGGACAATCCGCTGTGCCAGGCCTTCGACAACAGCTGTCTTGCCGACGCCCGGCTCACCGATCAGAACAGGATTGTTTTTTGTCTTTCGGGAAAGGATCCGGATCACGTTCCGGATCTCGCTGTCACGGCCGATTACCGGATCAAGCTTTTGATCCCGCGCTTTTTCTACCAGATCCTGGCCGTATTTATTCAATGTATCATAAGTTGCTTCGGGGTTATCGGTTGTCACCTTCTGATTGCCGCGGACCGTAGACAAGGCCTGAAGAAAACGTTCACGGGTAATGCCGTATTCGCCCAAAAGTTTTTTCATGGAAGGACTCGGGTTGCGGAGCATGGACAGAAACAGATGCTCTACGGAGACATATTCGTCTCCCATTGCCTTTGCCTCATCTTCAGCCAGAGTGAGAACCTTATTTAAATATTGGCCGATATAGGGATTGCCGCCCTGCACCTTTGTCTTCTTGTTTATTTCCTGATCAAGACGATCCAGAAAATGCTCTTTGTTGATTTCCATCTTCTCGATCATCTTAAGGATCAGACTGTCATCCTGATGGAGCAGATTGTAGAGCAGATGCTCCTGCTCAATTTCCTGATTGCCGAATTCATAAGCTGTTTTTTCCAGATCCTGAATGGACTGGATGGATTTTTGTGTGAATTTCTGGATGTTCATGATGTCACCTCTTTTCCTATAATAAGTAGTATTTGCTGTCGGCAGACTCTGCACATGCCGGTAAAGCCTGTGCAGGCCGAACTCGCAGGGAATACGTTCATGAAGAATGCCCCGCCGGTCAGTCCGGCAAGGCATGTCTTTTCGTTCCCCGTTGATGTTAATATAGCACTGGTTGTTAGCACTGTCAAGAGGTGAGTGCTAATTTATTCGTAAGCTACGAGCCGGGACCAAAAAGAGCATGAAACCCGGTGCATGCTTGCATGAACAAGGGTTGCGTGCTCTTTTTGATAGAGGCGACAGCCGCGAACGAGCGGCGGCAGCTGCGAGTGTCCCGGCGAAGCGAGCGAAACAGAGCATGAGCTGTGCGAAAAATGTGCGAGCCGATCACAAAAAAACAAAAAATCATCAGGAATCGCACACATGTAAGAGGATATCGCAACTATTGGTTAGTCACAACTATTGACTTTTTAGTTAGTTATGCTAAAATAACTTTGCTATTAGTTAAAGAAAACTACCCGGAGTATGACTTGCAAACGGAGGACTTATTATGATGCCGATTACAATGGCCAATCCCGGCGAAACAGTTGAGGTGAAGCGTATCACAGGAAAAGATGAGACACGCCGTCACTTGAATGAGCTTGGGATGGTAGAGGGAGATCAGATTACAGTTGTCCAGAATAATGGGGGCAATATGATTCTGCAGGTAAAAAGCGGACGGATTGCGCTGGATGAGAGACTGGCTTCACGCGTGCAGTTCTGAATCTGCGTTTGTCCGGAAACATATTTATAAATGAGGGAGGAATCATCATGAAAACACTGAAGGACGTAAGTGTCGGCGGTACCTGTAAAGTGGTAAAGCTGCACGGAGAAGGACCGGTTAAGCGCCGGATTATGGACATGGGCATCACAAAAGGAACAGAAATCGTTGTCCGTAAGGTGGCGCCGCTCGGTGATCCGATGGAACTGAATGTACGCGGTTACGAGCTTTCCGTGCGGAAAGGTGATGCAGAGCTGATCGAAGTAGAGTAAGCTGCGGATCGGATCTGAAGAAACTGCTGAATCAGCGCATTGCGATATGCGCACCTGTTCAGATATATTATGAAATTTTTGAATGAGGAGGATATCATGAGTGTAAAAATTGCACTGGCCGGAAACCCGAACTGCGGTAAAACGACCCTGTTCAACAGTCTGACCGGCTCCAACCAGTACGTGGGTAACTGGCCCGGCGTTACGGTTGAGAAAAAAGAAGGTAAATTAAAAGGTCATAAGGATGTAATTATCCAGGATCTGCCGGGTATTTATTCCCTTTCTCCGTATACACTGGAGGAGGTCGTTTCCCGTCAGTATCTGGTACATGAAAAACCGGATGCAATTCTTAACATTATCGACGGTACCAATATCGAGCGAAATCTCTATCTGACAACACAGCTGCTCGAGCTGGGGATTCCGACTGTCATCGCTGTCAACATGATGGATATCGTACGTAAAAACGGCGATACCATTGATACGAAAGCGCTTGAGAAAGAACTCGGATGCAAGGTTCTGGAAATGAGTGCACTTAAAGCTGACGGGACACAGGCGGTTGCCAATGCGGTTGTTGTAGCGGCGGGAAGCGCCCAGAAGGGTGAGCGTCCGCATGTCTTTGAGGGAAGCACTGAGCATTGCATCGCGCATATCGAAGAATCGATCGAAAACATGATTGAAGACAAGCGGTACCTGCGCTGGTTCGCAATTAAGGTTTTCGAAAACGATGAGAAGGTTATGGAAGACCTGAAATTCTCACCGGAAGTTCTGAAGGAAATCCGCGGACATATTGCAGACTGCGAGACAGAGCTGGATGATGACGCAGAGTCTATTGTAACAAACGAGCGCTACAATTATATCAGCAAAGTCTGCAAGAAAGCCGTTAAGAAAAAACAGGCAGAACACAGCCTCACAACATCCGATAAGATCGATAAGATTGTGACAAACCGTGTGCTCGGCCTTCCGATTTTCGCAGTTGTCATGTTCCTGATCTATGCGATCGCGATGGGCGGCTGGAAAGTATCAATCGGTACGGCTGCAACTGATTTTGCAAATGACGTTGTCTTCGG
>CAZRNI010000098.1:7262-7993 GCA_964601425.1 uncultured Eubacterium sp.
GGGTTCCGGGATTCTTCGACAGTCTGCTCGGTGCACTGCATGTCGCAGAAGGCACTGCACTGTACGGTCTGATTCAGGACGGTATCGTTGCAGGCGTTGGCGCAGTTCTCGGATTCGTTCCGCAGATGCTCGTTCTGTTCCTGTTGCTGGCAATCCTTGAGGACATCGGCTACATGGCACGTGTCGCATTTGTCATGGACCGTATTTTCCGCCAGTTCGGACTGTCCGGAAAATCCTTCATTCCGTGCCTGGTTGCAACCGGATGCGGCGTTCCGGGTGTCATGGCATCCAGAACCATCGAAAATGACCGCGACCGCAAGATGACAGTTATGACGACAACCTTCATGCCGTGCGGCGCAAAGCTGCCGATCATCGGCCTGATCGCAGGTGCACTGTTCGGCGGATCCCCGCTGATCGCAGCATCCGCGTACTTTATCGGAATCGGTTCTGTAATTCTTTCCGGTATTATCCTGAAGAAATTTAAGGCATTCGCAGGCGAGCCGGCTCCGTTCGTTATGGAGCTGCCGGCATACCATGTACCGTCCGTCGGCAACGTACTCCGCGCAACATGGGAGCGCGGCTGGTCCTTCATCAAGCGTGCAGGTTCTGTCATCGTTGTTTCTTCGATTATCATCTGGTTCCTGAGCTCCTTCGGAAGCGTTAACGGACATTTCGGCATGGTTGACAACCTGTTTGAAGACGAGACAATCGTTACAGAGCAGGCTGTCGCA
>CAZRNI010000098.1:8003-8351 GCA_964601425.1 uncultured Eubacterium sp.
TGACAGAATGAACATTCCGGAAGAGGATGTAAACCCGATGGATGCTTCTCTGCTGGCAGGTGTCGGCAACGGCGTATCCTTCGTATTCCGTCCGCTCGGATTCGGAAGCTGGAAACCAACCGTCGCAACCGTAACCGGTCTGGTTGCAAAAGAAGAAGTTGTCGGTACCTTCGGCGTCCTGTACAACTATGATGAAGAAGCAGGCGGCGAGCTTGAAGAGAACGGCGATCAGATCTGGGATCGTGTGGCAGCTGACTACACACCGATTTCCGCATTTGCATTCATGATCTTCAACCTGCTCTGCGCACCGTGCTTCGCTGCAATCGGCGCAATCAAGCGTGAGATGAA
>CAZRNI010000099.1:0-7229 GCA_964601425.1 uncultured Eubacterium sp.
AAGCAGAGTCGTGAATTGTATGTGAAGATTCTATCCGGCGGAAAACAGGCAGAGCTGCATCTTCTCGGCGGAGCGGATCATGGCGGGCCGGAATACTGGATTCCGGAGGTTTGTGACCTCGCGGATGCTTTTTGCAGGCGCGTGCTGCAGGAACACAGACGGAATATAAACCAGAAGAGGATTAGTTATGCTGCAGCTGGAAGCGGGAATAATTGAAAAGCTGTTGTCGGAAAAAGATTGTCCGCTGCATGTCCGCTGTACGGAAGAGACCGATTCGACCAATGAATGGGCAAAGCGGGAAAAGCTGACCGGTGCAGAGGCGCGTTCCGGAGTTGTGTATCTGGCGGATTATCAGACGGCAGGCAAAGGAAGACGCGGTCATGTCTGGAAATCACCACGCGGAACATCTGTTTCTATGAGTATCTGTATTCATCCTGATCTTACACCGGACAGGCTTTCGATGCTGACGCTGGTAATGGGAATGGCAGCAGCAGACGGAATCAGGGATGTAACCGGGATTGCGGCGGGAATTAAATGGCCCAATGATGTGGTATATGAAAGCAGAAAACTGTGCGGGATTCTGACTGAATATGACGCTCAAACCGGAAATGTGATTATCGGAATCGGGCTGAATATCAATATGGATGCATTTCCGGAGGAACTGTTGGAAGTGGCGGCATCACTGCGTATGATTACAGGCAAAATGGAAGACCGGGAGCAGGTGACTGCTGCAGTGATCTGCCGGTTCTGGAAGTATTACACATTGTTCTGCGAAACCGGAGATTTGAAAATGCTTAAACCGGCGTATGAGGCAATTCTTGTTAACCGCGGCCGGGCGGTACAGGTGATGGATCCGAAGAAGCCGTTCCGGGGCATTGCGGCAGGGATTACGGATACAGGGGAACTGATCGTGAGCCGTGAAGACACCGGAGAGATGGTGACGGTATATTCCGGAGAAGTATCGGTACGTGGTGTTTACGGATATGTATGATACCATAGAAAAGAAAGTGTGAAAACGATGGAAAAACAAACCGTTTTATGTGCGGCAAATCATTATATACAGCAGTATTATTTCAATGAGGAATTCGCAATTCTTCCACAGCAGGTGCAGGATGAACTTCAGATTATGTGCGTGCTGTTCACTGAGGAAGTCGGTGGGATTTTAATTGTCGCATATGATGAAAACGGAACACTTTGTCTGCAGACGGAGGCGGATCCTGATGATGTCATGTACGATGAGATCGGGGCCGGTCTGAAGATTAAGCAGATGCAGGAAGAAAAGAAGGAACTGTTCGAGTCACTGGAGCTTTTTTATCAGATGTTCGGTTGAACGCAGTGAAACAGTCCCCCTTCTTGCACGCGTGAAGCGTCAGGCGGTGGCGTTAAACATATGATAACCGGGAGTATATCACATGAGTGGATTTCGGATCGGATCTGTTGAGATCCCGAACAGAATTGCGCTCGGACCAATGGCAGGTGTTACAGACCTGCCGTTTCGTCTGTTGTGTAAGGAACAGGGAGCAGGTCTGTTGTATACGGAAATGGTGAGCGCGAAGGCGATTACCTATCATAATCGAAATACGGGGAAACTTCTGGCGGCGGACCCGGCCGAACATCCGCTGGCTGTGCAGCTGTTCGGCAGCGAACCGGATGTCGTTGCCGCAGCGGCTGAAATGATAGAGGATGACAGTTTTGATCTGTTCGACCTGAATATGGGCTGTCCGGTGCCGAAGGTTGTCAATAACGGGGAAGGTTCCGCATTAATGAAAAAACCGGAGCTGGCAGCGGAGATTGTCCGGGAACTGGTCCGGCATGTCCATAAACCGGTGACTGTCAAAATCCGGAAAGGATTTGATGAGGAACATGTCAATGCGCCCGAACTGGCAAAGCGTCTGGAGGATGCAGGCGCGTCGGCAATCGCGGTCCATGCCAGAACCAGAGAACAGTATTATTCCGGCCGGGCTGACTGGGATGCAATCCGTGCAGTGAAGGAAGCGGTTTCTATTCCGGTGATCGGAAATGGCGATGTGGACGGAGCAGAATCAGCAGCGCGCATGATGCGGGAAACGGGATGCGACGCGGTGATGGTTGCGCGGGCAGCGCGGGGCAATCCCTGGATTTTCCGCGAGATCAATGCGGGCATTGCCGGCCTTCCGGTACCTGAACGGCCGTCAACGGAAGAGATCTGTGAAACAATGCTGCGTCACGCGCATATGGAAACAGAACTGAAGAAGGAATACATTGCGGTCCGTGAAATGCGCGGTCATGTCGCGTGGTATACAAAGGGCATGCGTAATTCTGCTGATTTTCGCCGGCGGATTAACCAGGCTGAGACGCTGGAAGAACTGGAAACAATGATTAAAAGATTAGCTGAAAAGGAATGGAGAACAAAATGAAAAGAATCATGGCAATTGTACTTTGCGGTATGCTTCTGGCAGGCTGTGGAAGTGCCGGAGGTGCTGCAGCTGCTTCGTCAACAGCAGCTGCTTCTTCAGCAGAATCCGCTGCTTCTTCGGCAGCAGTATCTGAAGCGGAATCAACTTCAGAGAATGAAACTGCAGCGTCTTCCGAACAGAAAGATGCAGCACTGAAGGAAGGATACGAGGAGCAGGAGTTCTGCGGAATTCATTATCTCGCTGACCCGGCGTGGGAGGTTGAAGTAAGTGATAAAAAGGATCTCTGCCATCTGAATACGCCCAATGAGAATGTGTTCTTTGTGTTAGGACATGTATCAAAAAGTACGATCGTCAGCAATGATACCGATGATGGAATATACCAGTCGCTCGAGGTGTTCACGGGTGAAAACGACCAGAATATGGAACGGCTGAAATTTGCAAACGGAACACATTATATTTCCTTCTTCTCGGATTATGAGACGGATCATGGATATAACTCTATTTTCTACACGAAAGAAGGACTCTTTGCATTTGGGCTGCAGATTATCGGTGAGATCGATGAGACAGAAGAAAAGGAATACGCGGATACATACCGCATGATGCTGGAGACCCTGGAATTTGAAAAGCCGGAATATGAGGCAATGAAATAATGATGCGGGAGTACGGCGTGTGCGGTGATTTCATGAGAGAATGAGAGCGCTGTTTATATAGAAGACCCTGTCTGCAGCAGAGATGCTGTGAACAGGGTCTTTTTACATTCGTGATTATAATATGTTACTGATACAGCTGTCTGCGCTTTCTGCGGTACAGCCAGATTCTGACAAGAACAGCCAGCCCGGCAGCCAGCAGCACCCAGACCCATACAGGAACATCGAGGATGTTGAAGCACCTTACATTGATCCACATCTGATTGATTGCGTCGTTCTTATCTGTATCAAAATATATCATGATAGAAGAACGGGCAATTGCCTCTTCCGACGGATACTGCGCGCCGAGCTGACGGTCAAGCTGTTCGGCCGGAGCCGTCAGAATATAATCTTCGTCATCCGGATCATCCGAGAAGAAATAACCAAGCCGGTAGTCTGCGGTATCTGTTTCATCATCTTCCGCGCCGTAATTCCAGTCGGCATATTCGAAGATCCGGTTATCTGAACCGCCGCTTATGACGGAGGTGTAGCCGATATAATACATGTTCCGGATCGCGTTGTCCGGCCGTGAGCAGAAGTTGATAAATGCTTCGGCGGCATGCTGCTTAGCCGCATCATTGCGGATGCCTTTTTTTAACATGACCCATGCATCGAAGTAGATGTTCGTGGACTCTTCGGGAACTGCAAAGTTCAGAGTATATTCATCTTCATCGGCCTGATCCATTGTGTAAACAGCGTCGCCGGACCACTGGTAATTAGCCAGTACCTTGCCTGTGATCATATCTGCCTTGCCGGAATCGGTCTCGAAGGAATAGAGATTATCCTTGATATCCTGAAGAAAATCCTGTACCTGTGAAATGGTCTCCGGGGAGACATCATTCATTTCCTCTTCCAGGCGCTGCTTATAATCAGGAGCACCTGTGAAATCCGGATCCGTAAGAAGACCGGATTTGAGAGCGCCGACTGCCGCAAAGTAGGAGTCGCGCACATTGTCTTTGATGGTGACCTGCCGCCTGAATTTAGGATTGCCCAGTACGTTCCAGGTAGAAGCTTCCTCACGGGTCACCTCTTCCGGGTTGTATACGATACCTGTCACACCCCACATATATCCGGCGGCATATTTGCTCCAGGTTTCTCCGTTCGTTTTATGACTGTCAAAGACACCTTTGATATAGGGCGAGACGCCGTTGGTGTAATAATTGTTCTCATTCGAATTGTCGAAAAAAGAATCGGAGAGAGGTACCAGGCTGTCTTCTGCCATCAGTTTCATGAACATATACTCTGAGGGGCAGACAAGATCATAGACATCCCCGAGCGTCAGCATATTGTAGAGATCTTCGTTTGTCCCGAACGTTGAGTATTCCACCCGGACCTTCGTGCCGTATGTTCCCTCATACCAGGTCTCGAAATCTTCGATCAGAGGATTTTTTCCGAAGATATCGCCGCTTTCCAGGTCGATGGTATCTTCTTCTTCCCAATCACCGAGATCAATATATTCTTCCCAGTTGCAGATACGCAGGGTCACTTCTCCGCCGGTATTATCCGGCGCGGCAGATACAGCCAGTGCGCTTCCGCCGAGGAGTGTTACAGCTGTCAGAACAGCTGTAAGCAGAGATACAATTAATTGTTTTTCAGGCTTCCGGCCGTTGAGCAGGGCAGATCTAAACAATCGATTCATGTAACAGCCCTCTCTTTCCTGTTGCTGCGCATTGCTCTCAGATTTGAAAGCATCACGATTAAAACTACGATGATAAAAATCACGGCGCACAGCGCCCACAGTGCCGTTTTAATATTTGTCTGCGCACCTTTTGTGGCATTTACCACGTAAGTGCTGATGGTGTCAAATGTTGAAGGCTTTGTGTAAGTTGCGATAAAATAGTCATCCAGAGAAAGTGTGATGGCCAGTGCAAATCCGGAAATAATACCGGAAGAAATCTGCGGGATTACGATGCTTCGCAGTGCTTTAAAAGGAGTCGCCCCGAGATCCAGTGCTGCCTCATAGAGGTATGGATCCATCTGTTTCAGCTTGGGCATGACGGAAAGGTATACAAATGGCGCACACAGCAGCACGTGCCCTGCAATCAGCGGGAGAAAAGTGTCCTTATCAATACCGAATACTTCTACGAGAAGGATGCAGATTGAGAATCCTGTCACAACATCTGCGTTGACTACCGGGACCTGATTGAGAGAGCTCATAAATACATTTACCCTTTTGGAAGAGTAAAATGAGCCGATCGCACCAAACGTCCCGAGAAGCGTGGCGAATATAGCGGAAACGACTGCGAGCCAGAGGGTTCCGATGATCATTTCGCGCAGTTCCTCCGTTGTGAAAAGAGTCACATAGTTATGCAGAGAAAACCCGCGGACTGCACCGATGGTTGTGGCCTTGGTAAAGCTGTAGAAGATCAGAAGCAATATCGGTGCATACAAAAAGATCAATACCAGAATAATAAAAACAGGTCTGAGTGTTTTTTTCATAGTAATGAACCTCCTGCGCCGGTTGTCCTGTTATCCTGATCACTTCCGGTCAGAACAGTGAACAGAAGGATGATAGCAAGCAGAATCAGTGCGATCATCGATCCGCCGTGCCAGTTGTATGCAGAGAAATAGCATCCGATCAGACTTCCCATAATATAGGTACTGTTATAAAGCATATCCAGTACGACATAGTTTGTCATAGCCGGGAGAAATACCATCGCAATCCCGCTGACCACACCCGGCATCGAGAGCGGCAGCGTGATTTTCAGAAAGGCACTGCGGTTATTGGCGCCGAGATCCTTTGCAGCCTCGATCAGCGAAGAATCCAGTTTTGCAATCGTATTATAAATCGGCAGGATCATGAAGGGCAGAAAGTCGTATGTCATACCCACCACAGCATTCAAAAACGGATACATCGCGAGATTTCCCTCGATCACGGTCAGGATTTCTTTCAGCGCCGTGATCCGGAGAGAAAAATTAATCCACATCGGCATGATGAACAGAAGAAGCAGAACTTCTTTCTGTTTCAGAGAACTTGTGGCGAGAAAATATGCAGCCGGATACGCAAGCAGCAGACAGAGTGCTGTGGTGACCAGTGCGACAGCAAAGCTGTAGAACAGCGTGCCGAGTGTATTGGGATCGGTAAAGAACCCGGTCAGATTTATTAGTGTAAAATGTCCCTGGCCGTCTGTGAAAGCAAAGTAGAAGAGTACCAGAAGCGGCAATATCACAAACAGGATCAGAAACACCCCATAGGGAATTCCCAGACTTTTTCTTGAAAACTTAAATATCTGCATCGTGCGGACCACTCCATTTCCGTACATGCCGGCCGCCGGTTATGATCCCGGCGTACACAGTATGTTTGTTGTATTTTTACTTGAGCCGGAAGGTCATTTTTTCTACCGGCATAATCAGGCCGACATGGTCGTCCATATTCCAGAGATACTCATCGGCGACGATAAAATCCTGTCCGAGTTCTGTGTGAATGACGTAACTGTAGTGGTCGCCCTTATAGACCAGATTGCTGATGTGGCCGTCAATCAGACCTTCTTCAATCTGGTCGGTCATCTTAATATCCTCAGGCCGGATGCCGACCATGATTTTCGTGCGGGCCGGATCGATGGCATCACCGAGCGCATTGACCAGCATGCCGTCTTCGCGCCGGCTGGAACCGGAGATGATCTTTGTTACGCTGGTATCCAGATGCTTTCCGTTAAATTCCAGACGGAAATCTGGCCGGATATCAGCCATAAAGTAGTTTGTGGAATCACCGGTCTCCATGATATGAATGTTATCCGGATCCACGCACAGTCCGACAAACTCACCGACTTTCGGCGCGTTAACAGACTGGATGACGACCTCGTTCTTGCCGCAGATTACGGTGATCTCGTAGTGAATGCCCTTGAAGATGACAGAATCAACGCGGCCCCAGATGGTTCCTTCGTCCGGGGTGGTTATGATGACATCCTCGGGCCGGACAACGGCGGTAATATGTGTGCCTTTCTCGATGTCATCGACACAGTCAAAGGTACCGCCGCAGAAACGTACTTTCAGCTGGTCGGTCATGATGCCGTTGAAGAGGTTGCTGTCGCCGATAAAGTCTGCAACAAATACATTTTTCGGTTCGTTGTAGATGTCCTCCGGCGTTCCGATCTGCTGGATTTTTCCTTCGTTCATAACAACGATAATGTCGGACATGGTCAGAGCT
>CAZRNI010000099.1:7239-8277 GCA_964601425.1 uncultured Eubacterium sp.
GTGCATTTCCTTGAGTTCCAGCTGCATCTCCTTGCGCATTTTCAGGTCGAGTGCACCAAGCGGTTCGTCCAGAAGCAGAATCTCCGGTTCATTTACCAGTGCGCGCGCGATCGCAATACGCTGCTGCTGACCGCCGGACAGGGTATTGACAGAACGTCCTTCAAATCCTTCCAGGTCGACCAGGTCAAGCACATGTTTTACTTTCTTTGTTATAATATCTGAAGACATTTTTTTCTGGCGAAGACCGAAAGCGATGTTTTCAAATATATTCATATGCGGAAAAAGCGCGTAGCGCTGAAACACTGTATTAACAGGGCGCTCGTACGGGGGCAGACTGGAAATATTCTTTCCATTTAAAAGAATCTGACCTTCTGTCGGCAGCTCAAAACCGGCGATCATGCGAAGCGTCGTCGTCTTGCCGCATCCGGACGGTCCGAGCAGCGTGACAAATTCGCCTTTCTGAACATACAGATTAAAATCGGATACCGCTGTGATGCCGCTTGTGTATGATTTGGTGATATTTTTCAGTTCGATGATTTTTTCGTTGGTGTGGACCATAACGATTCTCCTGTACAGATGCTTGCAGGACATATAAAAATGCCGTGTACCGTATAAACGGCACAGTACTGCTTATGATACGCTTGTAGATGGATTATAACAGAAACCGGGTATATAATGAAACAGCGTTTTTCGCAAAAAGTAATACTTTGTTATTTCGCACTGGAAAAAGAGATTCAGACAGAGTTTCTTGTGGTTGTCTTAGAAATATGTTACTGTTTGAACAAATTGCAGCACAGGGAGGGAATATGTATTGCGTACAGAAAGACTTCGGACATCCGGAAAATCATTTTACGGAGCTGAGAACGTTTTTGCTCCTGCTGCAGATCCGGTTTACCCGGGTATAAAAACACCGCAGGATTTATATGGAGCTTTATCAAAAATCTGGTGCAGGGAAACGTGTGCGCCCAGGCTTCAAAGCGAGTGGTCAGAGGAAAACAAAACACTGGGGCAGTGTTCAGTCACTGCATTTCTTGCACA
>CAZRNI010000100.1:0-8269 GCA_964601425.1 uncultured Eubacterium sp.
AATGAGTCATGATTTGTTCGGACTGACGGTGACGAATATGGTGTTTTTGTATTCGCTGTCGAACTCGCTACTATCGAATGTGTGGACAATTAATCATATTTTGAGGACGATCAATAGGGCGTTTGGTAATGCAAAGGAGATGGTGGAGATACTGGATATGCCGCTCATTATTGACGATAAGACAGATAAGCCGTTGAAGGTCGAGCAGGCGAAGATTGATTTTGCGCATGTTTCGTTTCGACATGAGGAGCAGAAGACGGCGCTATTTGACGATTTCTGCTTGGAAGTGACGGCTGGGCAGTCGGTGGGGCTAGTGGGGGTGTCGGGGTCAGGTAAGACAACTTTGACGAAGTTGTTACTGAGATTTGACGATGTGTCGAGCGGAGGGATTTATATTGACGGGAAGGATATTCGGGATGTGACACAAAAGAGCCTTCGCGAAGCGATTGCATATGTACCACAGGAGTCGTCGCTGTTTCATCGGTCGGTGTATGAAAATATTGCGTATGGACGATTGGGAGCGACGCGGGAGGAGGTGGTGCGGGCGGCGAAACTGGCAAATGCAGATGAGTTTATTCGTGGACTACCGAAGGGATACGATACGCTGGTAGGAGAGAGGGGCGTGAAACTGTCTGGTGGACAGAGGCAGAGAATTGCGATTGCGCGAGCGATACTGAAAGACGCGCCGATATTGGTGTTAGATGAAGCAACGTCGGCGCTGGACTCGGAGTCGGAAGCGTTGATTCAGGAGGCTTTGACGAATCTGATGAAGGGGCGGACATCGATTGTGGTGGCACACCGGTTGTCAACTATTGCGGGGCTTGATACAATTGTAGTATTGGATGAGGGGCGGATTGTGGAGCAGGGGTCGCATCATGAGCTACTCAAGCGAGGTGGGGAGTATGCGAAGTTGTGGTCGAGGCAGAGCGGAGCGTTTTTGGACGAATAGCCTTCTGCTATTCTTCTGTCCAGAAGTCTTCGGGTTTGCTGATGACGTCGAGGTGGAGGTCGGTGGTTTCGCCGGTGCCGAAGTTTTTGGATTTGAATTGCTTGGTGGCAACTTCGTCGGCGCCGATGACGATGCCGTTTTTGGCGATTTTGCTGGCGTAGGTGAGTTTGTCGCCTAGTTTCTTGCTAGTGAAGACGATGGTGGCACTGTGGTTGTTGCTGCGAAGTTTGGCGGCGACATTCATGGCTTCGTCGTATTCGTGTTCGGACATGGGAATTATGCAGTAGTCGATGAGGCTATCGGTGACGGGGTCGAGGAGATTGGCTTCGCTTAGAATATAGAAGAGGCGGGTGAGGCCGATAGAGCCGCCGACGCCAGGGAAGGATTGGTCGGAAAAATGCTTAGTGAGGTTGTCGTATCGACCGCCGCCGGCGATGGAGCCGATGGCTTTGTGCTCGGGAAGGATGAATTCGAAAACGGTGCCAGTGTAATAGTCGAGGCCACGGATAATGGCCATATCGGCGGAGATTTGCTCGGTGAGACCTTGAGATTCGAGGAGATAAAGGATGAGGTCGAGCTCGGTGAGGCCTTGCTTGAAGGTAGGGTTGTCGATTTCGAGATTGGCGAGATTCTTGATGATTTCGGAGCGGGAACCGTGGAGATTGACTAGATTTAAGATTTGCTTAACGGCAGGTTCGGCTAGCGGGAGTTCCTCGAGAGCGACTTTGGTCTGCTCGGGGGTGACTTTGTCGATATGGTCGATGATGCCCATGATGTCATGGGCTTGTTCGGTGAGATTTAGTGCTTCGAGGAAGCCGGTGAGGATTTTGCGGTTGTTGATGCGAGCGAGAATGGGGGTGTCGAGGTTGAAGGAATTCAGTGCGTCGAGGAGGGTGGCGATGACGTCGGCGTCGTAGGCGAAGGAAAGTTCGCCGCGACCAATGACGTCGATGTCAAGCTGATAGAATTCGCGGAAGCGGCCTTTCTGGGCGCGTTCGCCGCGGAAATTGAGACCGAGTTGGGAGACCTTCAGTGGGAAGTTGAGATCGGATTCATGCTCGACGACGTAGCGAGCTAGAGGGACGGTGTGGTCGAACCTTAGGGCTTGGTCGGCGGACTCGACGGATTTATCGCCGGTCTTGATAAGTTTATAAATTTGTTTCTCGGTGTCGCCGCCGGCTTTGGCAAGAAGAACTTCGGTGCGTTCGATGGATGGGGTCTCGATTTCTTGGTAGCCGTGGCTAGTGTAGGTGTCGGAGATTTTGCGTTTGAGATTACTAAAAATAGCTTGTTCTACTGGCAAGAGTTCTTGAGTGCCAGAGATTTTGGAAGTGTTGAACTTTTTCATGTCTTTATTGTATCATAAAAAAGCTCCCTATGGGAGTTTCTTTAATTATCTGGTGTGATTATATAGTACCGCCAAAAACTATTATGCTATGGAGGGCTTTCGCGAGTTTTCCCCGCCAAACTCGCGAGAGTCCGTCAGGCGGCGCTTTTCAATGCTTTTACCTTCTCCTACGTAGGAATTTGGGTTTCGCGATGTTGAAGTTGACGGCGTTTTTCTGGAAGGTGCGGACAGCGAGTCGGATGGCGATGACGGAGGAAACCATGACGATGCCGATGCCGATGCAGAATTCCGGCGTCGTGATGGTGCCGAAGCCGTTACGGAGCATTAAGGCGATAGGTGCGGTGAATGGGAAGTAGGTGAAGAATTGCACAATAAGATTAGGTTCAGTCGCCATGAATGCAGACATGAAGTAAAGCGGCAATACCATTGCGATGATGGCGGGTCCGATGAAGGACGAGGCATCGCGGGCGGTGGAGACGAGTGAACCAACGAACGTGCAGACACCCGCATAGAAAACTGTGGAGGCGGCAAACAGAATAACACTGAGTGAGATCGAGACGGGGTCGACTTCAATAATGGAGAGAAGGCTGCCGATAAAATCGTTGCCACGATTGACAAAGATGAGCAGGAGAACCGGAATTACCAGGACTGCCATCTGAATAAGACCTAGTAACAACAGGGCAATGATTTTACCGACAATGAGGTGTTTGGACGAAATGGAAGTGAGAATCATTTCGCTGATGCGGTTTTCTTTTTCCTCGACGACAGTGAGGAGGAAACGGTTGCCACATAGCGCGATGAACATAAAGAAGACTACACCAATAAAGAACGGGATGATAGCCTTGCCGAGAGCGTTGGCTTCGCTGCCATCCTTGGCTAACTTGTTATCGACTATTTCGTAACCATTGGTGAGGGCGATGACATCGAGCGGGTCGACGCGGCTGGCGGCGTCTTGAGCCAAGATAGCCTTCAGGATGCTGGCGTCGTTGTTGAAGATTTCGAGGCCTTCGGAAACGTGGTAGAATTCAGCTTTCTTGCTCTCGGCAAAATCGGCCGGGATATAGAAATAGTAGTCGGCTTCGCCGTTTTTGACCATTTCGATGCCTTTGTCTTTGTCGGCATGAACTAAGTACGGGACATTTTTAGACAAGACTCCAGCGTCATCAATGATGGCGATTTTGGTGTTTTCGTCGAAAGTGGGCTCGTCTTCGACATGGGAAGACGAGACGAAGCTGACGAAATAGATTAGTCCAATCATCAAGGGAATGAGCAAAGTGGCAGCCCAGAAGGCTGGTTTTTTCAGCTGTCGCATGATTTCGAAGCGTGCGACTTTCAAAGTGTACTTATTCATCTTTACCTCCATAAACATCGACGAAAATTTGGTCGAGACTCTTGCCGCCGAATTCTTGTCGGATTTGTTTGACGGTACCGTAGGCGCGTGCTACGCCGTCCTTTAAGAGCAGGGCGCGGTCGCAGAAGCGTTCAACTTCGTCCATATAATGCGTAATCATGACAATGGAAGCGCCTTTCTTGTGGTGCTCCTCGATGATTTCCATGAGAAGGCGACGGTTCATCGGGTCGAAACCTTTGGTGGGCTCGTCGAGAATCAGGAGTTTCGGGTCATTCATGATGGTGATACCGAGCTGGACTTTCTGCTGTTGACCGCCAGATAGTTTCTCAAGCTTCGTAGTTTCCTTATCCTCGAGGCCGACGCGCTTAAGGTAACGACGACTCCATTCGAGCGGGTTCTTGACGCCTTTTAGCTCACCGAAATACAGCATCGTATCGATGACGTTTTCTTTGCGGTAAAGCCCGCGCTCTTCGGGTAGATAACCAACTGTGATGCGTGAACTCTCTGGATTGTATTTGGCTCCATCGATTAGCAATTCACCGCCCGTAGGGGTATAGAAACCGAGTAGGCAGCGGATGGTTGTGGTTTTGCCGGAACCATTGGCGCCGAGGAGGCCGAAAATTTCGCCTTTTTCGACATTAAACGACAGGTCCTTAATGACCGTCTTGTCGTCAAAGGCCATTTTGAAATGGCTGACTTCAATCATGTTTTTCATGACTCAATTATAACATGGTTTATGAGCAGAGAATTACACTCTGCCGTTCAATAATCTAAAATACAGTATCTGAATAATCTTATGATTTGTGCGGGCTTCCCCCGCCAAGTCCGCCAATTCTCTAGAGCAACAAGTTGCACATTGAGCTTCAAAACTAATGAAAACAAGTTTTAGATCTAGCATTATTCTTGTTTTGGAATATAATAGTATTTAAGCTAAAGTGAGGTAAATATGGATTTAATATCAACAAAAGATGCGGCGGCAAAATGGGATATAACTCAACGCAGAGTTATCGTGCTGTGCTCTGAAGGGAGAATACCAGGTGCTCAAATAGTTGGGAACTCATGGGTAATCCCAAAAAGAGCAAAAAAGCCAATTGATGCCAGAACTAAAGAGGCCAAGGATGCGGTAACTGATGTAAAACCATTTTTAAAATGGGTTGGCGGAAAGGGTCAATTATTGAAAGAAATCGAGAAGTATTACCCTTTTGGTACTGATCTCATAATTACAAAATACGCAGAGCCATTTGTAGGTGGTGGCGCAGTTCTTTTTGATATTTTAAACAAATATGAACTTCAGGAGATATATGTCAGCGATATAAATGCCGAGCTAATAAATGCATATACTATTATTCGCGATGACATTGACGCATTATTAGATATTTTAAAACAATTTGAAACCGATTACCTACTACTGAGCAATAGTGGTCGTAAAGAAGCGTATCTAACAAAACGTGCGCGTTTTAATGAGCTTAAGAGCAAAAAGGAAAATGGCGTAGAACTGGCGGCCTTAATGATATTTTTGAACAAAACTTGCTTTAATGGCTTGTATCGTGTAAATCGTAAGGGTGAATATAATGTTCCGATGGGCGCATACAAAAACCCACTCATCTGTAACGAACAAAATCTGAAGGCAGTATCTGATAAGTTGCAAAATGTCAAAATAGTCTGTGGAGATTATAAAGAGTCAGCTGATTTTATCGACGATAAAACCTTTGTGTATTTCGATCCGCCATATAGACCATTAACAGCAACAGCAAATTTCACTTCATATACTGAAAACTTGTTTGACGATAAAAAACAGCTAGAGCTTGCAAATTTTGTCCAGCAAATAGATAATAAAGGTGCGAAGGTAGTGATAAGTAATTCTGATCCAAAAAACACAAATGAAAATGATGATTTTTTCGACAATGCTTACGCAAAACAGAATATCAAACGTGTTTCGGCGACACGCATGATAAACCGAAATAGTGACAAGCGTGGAAGAATAAACGAATTATTAATATCAAATTTTTGAGAAAGGAGTAAAAAATGGTTTCAAATCAATCAGAAGCGTGGGCAGAGATATTCAAAAAACTAAATATCGAAAACCATAATTTCGATGAAGGTTCTTTCGAGATATCGGCAGTAGATATTAAGAAAATAACTAACACTTTTGGGATTACGAGTAATAGCTTAACTGAGCCGAGATGCTTATGTAAGCAGGACAGACGCGAAGATAGACCAGAAGTGTTTAGAGAAAAAGGCCTTTTTATTTTGCCAACGAAAAATGGCTATTACGAAATTCTAAGAGGCGAGGGGTATGTGGATATTCCATCAATCGAAATAGAGCCGATCGAATATAAGACAAAGCTTTCTTTTTCTCTGGACACATCGGCTGTTGGCGATTCGGAGATGCAATATTTGGACAAAGCATACGCGTCTAGTATAATAAGGACTTTTATGAACGATCCGTCCTTGGTTCTAACTATTCGTGGAAGAAAGTACACGCCAAGCATCGATTTTCTGGTTGGACAACAGAAAATTCATGCCGAAAGTGTTCAAACTGAAGTAGATGCAGGATATGAGGGTGAAAACGAGGTAGTTTTGATCGAGGCAAAAAACTCAAATGCTAATAATACAATTATTCGACAACTCTATTACCCATACAAGCAGTGGCAACACTTCACTAAAAAGCCAGTTAAAACATTATTCTTCGAACATGATAAATATACAGATCTATATAATATTTGGGAATTTGAGTTTCAGAATCCAGATGACTATACATCCATAAGGCTAAAACGCTCAGCAAGATTTAAATTTGCACAGGAGTAGAATATATGCCCTATACAAAAATTACGAAATGGGAGCCGGAAAACTTCGAGCTAGAAATGACTAGTGTCTGGAGCTTTCCGAATCGTGGCAACTGGGCTACCCACGATGCGAAATGGCGCGGAAACTGGTCGCCCTATATTCCACGCAATGTTCTCCTCCGTTATTCAAACGAGGGTGACATGGTATTAGACCAATTTGTCGGTGGTGGAACTACGCTAATAGAAGCAAAGTTATTAAATAGAAATATCTTAGGCTTAGACGTTAACGATGAGGCCTTAAACCGATGCCGAGAAAAAGTTAAATTCAAACATGACGGCGCAAATGGTAAAGTTTATGTTCGTAAGGGGGATGCGCGAAAGCTAAAAGGGATACCGGATGAAAGCATAGATTTAATTTGCACGCATCCGCCTTACGCAAATATTATTCATTATAGCGAAGACAAAGATATACCGGCCGACCTTTCGAGTTTCAAAGTAAATGAGTTCCTAGAACAGATGAAATCCGTCGCAAGCGAAAGTTACCGAGTATTGAAGAAAGGTAAGTTCTGTGCGATTCTAATGGGCGATACGCGCCAAAAAGGTCACGTTATTCCCCTGAGCTTTAAGACGATGCAAGTATTCGAAAATGCTGGTTTTAAGCTAAAAGAAATTATAATGAAAGAACAGCATAATTGCCGAGCAACTGGGTATTGGAAAACTAATAGCGTAAAATATAATTTTCTATTATTGGCACACGAATATTTGTTTATTTTTAAGAAAGACTAGTTATGGCAATCGATAAAAAGAAGCTTATATTAAATGATTATTACAGAAATTTTTGTTTAGTAAAAAGAACTGACATTTTTGGAATTGAGTTTCCGGCAGGAGATGGTTTCAATATGGAGCCCTATCAACCCAATCTTACTATCATCGGAATATACGAAGACGTACCGGATGAATATAAGATGATTTTTGTCTGCATGCATGACCGATTAAATAAATTACTGAGCTTTATGCACGAAAAAACACGAAAAAATCATCATTACAATGCAGAACAGAGCCGCGAATTATTGTCTTTAATTGATAGTATATTTGCGTTAGAAAGTAATCTGAAGGAAGTCGGAGTTATTCTTGAAATAAGAAAAGAATACGCTAATTGGATGTTTGGTTGCTTAGGTTTTCTGAAAGAGAATGGTGGTAGTCAAATACCAGAAGGCTTCGATGCCCCTCAAGTAGAGAAGTTTGAACCAATTTTTTCTATAAAAGACATGGTGGCAGAAAAAAGACTAAAAAGCACAAAAGTAAAACTTTCTAGTCAATACCAAAAAAGACAATCAGAGCTAATGTTAGCCACAATAAGAATTGATACGGTAAAAGCTATTGGAATGGCGAAAGAATATGTTGAATCATGTCTCCAAGGAATATTAGAAGAAGAAATTGAAGAAGATGTTGAAAAAATGAATATGACGGCATTGATGGCAAAAGCAAGAGATTATTTTGGTCTCAATAAATCAAACAATTTAGAAATAAGAAAGATAGTTAGTGGTTTATCGCAAGCCATAAATGGATTATGTGAATTAAGGAACCATAAAGGCAGTGGACATTCTCATACCGAAAAGCACCCAAGACCAACGGAATACGAAGCACAACTAGCTGTCGAAACGGCGATAACCGTAGTTAATTTCTATTCGAACATATATATTCAAAAAAATAAACATTAAAGTTTCGTTTGCCGATAAAGCATTCCGGCTTCCTATTCATTGTTGCTTTTGAGAATTGGGGGGCTTGGCGGGGGAAGCCCGCCAATTCTCCAATCATAATCAGGATATTTCGCA
>CAZRNI010000101.1:0-8266 GCA_964601425.1 uncultured Eubacterium sp.
CCAGATAAGTCCCCAGCAGAAACAAAATCATCGCCCGGATTACTACGGAAAGAATCTCATTTTTCAGAATTCTGCGGTCCCAGCGGGTCAGATTGCCCCTCGGACAGACGCCGGCACATTTCTCGCAGCCGATACACTCACCGTTGCGAAATCCGTCTGTCTCCAGTTTAATGTCGACCGGACATTTCATCTGGCATGCGCGGCAGTTTTTCAGGCAATTGTCTGCATCTCTCTGCAGCCATGCGAACGGGAACTGCGGAATGATGGCAAAGACCGCGCCCATCGGACACAGAAACTGACAGAAAAAGCGTTCTTTCACAGCCATACCGGCAATGATCAGAATCAAAATTACGATACCGATGACATAACCGCTCAATTCAAAACGCAGTGCAGTGATAAAGGAAAAAACTGACCACGGATTCCAGTTATACTGATTAAAGCGGTCATATATTCCCAACGCACATGTAATCACGATTGCGGCAAGAATTACAAATTTGGTTTTCTGCAGCCAGGGGGAAAACCGCTCCGGCAGACTGAACTGCTTCTTTCTGTGAAGCAGTTTCTTCTGGATCAAGCCGGATATCCAGTAGACAAAATCGCCGAATGTCCCGAATGCACAGGCAAATCCGCAGAAAAACCTTCCGAGAATGATTGTGAACAAACACAGACCGATCAGTGCTTTGACAAAACTGTCCAGTTCCAAGACATTTCCCGCAGCCACCTTCTGCATGATACTTTTCACGCCGGAAAATCCTGCCACAAAGGCGCCCGGCATCATCAGAAAGAAAAACAGCTGGATCAGGTTCCGGACCAGAGCATTCTGCCGTCTGCGGCGCGCCTTCTGCTGTGCCGGTGATAATTTACTTGATCCGGGATTCTGCTGTGCCGGTGACAGTTTACTTGATCCGGGATTCTGCTGTAACTTTTTTGCTGCCGCAGCATTTCCGGCGATTCCTTCCGGTGCCGATGTTTCCATTGCCTTCCCGTCTGCTCCTGTCATTTCCGTTGATGCTGCAACTTCCCGGACTGCATTTTCAATTTCTGTTCTGCTCATCCGTTCACCGCCTTATCTACCGCGTCATTCAACGCCTCCAATATTCCGCGGGAACTGAATGTCGCACCGGATATTGTATCTACTTCCGTGCTCTGCTGCTGCAGGACAGTCTCTGTCAGTGCTTCCGCCTGCGAATAATATGCGGGATCTTCGCCATCATGAGACAACACTTCAAATGCGGTGATCACATCACTTTCAATCGTAACAGAAACGGTAATCGGGCCCCCGTAGCCGGTTCCTGTGCCTTCATACGTTCCGTCTTTATACACCGATGCCGTCTCCGCACCGGTTTCTGATCCTGCTGCTCCGGATTCTCCGGCCGCAGCCGCCTCCCTGCGCTGATTCTCCGCCGCTATCTCACGGTTATATGCCTCAGCCTCTGCAACCGCGGCCGCGTTTTCCGCTGCAACCGCGGCGCGGGCAGCTGCAATATTCTGATAATGGTACAAAACGCCGCAGATCAGAACCAGCGACAGCAGTTTGGTTATAAAACTCTGGTATTTTATCATTTGTTATGCATCCTTTTCATCATCCGATGATTCCTTCGCAGCCTGCGCCGCCTGTGCGGCGGCTTTCGCCTCCGCTTCCTCTGCAGCCTTTTTCTTTGCTTCTTCTTCAGCCTTCTTCTTTGCTTCCTCTTCCGCTTTTTTCTTTGCTTCCGCTTCAGCTTTCTTCTTTGCCTCTTCTTCGTCTTTCTTTTTCGCTTCTTCTTCAGCCTTCTTTTTAGCTTCTTCTTCAGCTTTTTTCTTTGCCGCATCCTCGGCTTTTTGTTTCTTTTCGGCTTCAGATTCTTTTTTTCCGGCCTCAGCGGGGTCTGATTTGGAAGAACCGCCTTCTTTTAGATCTGCCCCGTCTTCCGCCTGATCTTCTGTTTTTTCTTTTTCAGTCGCTTCATTTTTTTCAGACGTGCCGGATGCATTATCTTCTGAAGCAGGCGCTTCTTCACCTTTGCCTGAATCCGGTTTCTCCGCAGTGACTGCTTCCGAACTGCCGGAAGCATCAGAATCCTGTACTGTTTTTTCTTCGCCCTGCTGCAGATTCTGCGGAAACGCCGCAGCCTCCTCTGCTGCAACAGCTTTTGCTTTTGCTGTTTGGGCGTTTGTTACTTCCTCTTCCTCCTTGGCAGCATCAATACGGATCTCATTCAGGATTTCGGCAGTTATGCTCTTTATTGTATTGGAAGAATACGTTGCTCCGCTCACGATGTCTACACTTGCACTTTGCGCCGCAATGATTCTGCTCTTCATGCCTCCCGAACTTCCCTGCCCGTTTATTGCATAATCCAAGTATCCGTCATTTTCTTCAATGTGTGAACTGTCCTCTGTGAAATCTTCTCCTTTTGTAATTACGACATCCGATATTTTTTCATCGCTTACAACAACTGTTACGTTAATATCATAATCAAACAATCCGTCTCTTTTGCACATACCGGTTTTTGTATATTGTCCGTTTTTGAAATGTGCTTCCCCTGCCGGATCTTCACTTTCATTTCCGCCGGATGTATTTCCTCCAGTATTGCCTGAGGTATTCTCCTCCGTTCCGGCAGCTTTGGATATCGCTGCTTTAATTGCATCACGTATTCCGGATGAACTAAAGGTTGCTCCTGAAATCGTATCAACATCCGCACTCTGGTTGCTCAACACAGTTCCAATCAGACTTTTTGCGCGATTGAGATACGCAGCTGTTTCGCGGTCCGCACTTGTAATTACAATATCTGTCATACGTCCGCCAGACACAGTCAATTGAATTTCGATAGCGCCTCCGTATCCGTTTCCCGTACCTGTATAGACACCATCCTTTAATGTCTCAGAAGGCATAACAGATGAATTTGACGGCGTTGTCTGTCCTGCTGTGCCCGAAGATACACCATTTGAAGAAGCATTATTACTGCTGCTGCTTCCATTCACTGCAGCCTGGCTCATCGCGCGCTTCACAGCATTAATGATGCCTGTAGAACTGAATGTCGCGCCTGAGATGCTATCGACATTCGGAGATCCCTTTTGCAGCATTGTATTAATAACAGCTTTTGCCTTGTCGAGATATTCTTTCGTTTCATCCGCTGCGCTTACGATGGTAATGCTGCTGAGCTTTCCGTTGGATATAACAACCTTGACCTGAATATTTCCTCCAAATCCTTCTGCTGTCCCATAATAAGTTCCGTCCTTATATGCCGCGGGCTCTGTATAGGAGTCCTGCTTTGCGGCTGTACTTGTGGAAGCTTTCTTTTTCGTTTTCTTCTGTTTCGTTTCTTTTGTCTTCTTGCTCCCGTCTGCGGAGGCCTTTGATAACGCACGTTTTACTGCATTGATAATACCGGTTGAACTGTAGGTTGCGCCCGAAACCGTATCTACATTCGGAGACCCTTTTTTCAGGATACTGGAAATGACGCCTTTCGCCCGGCTCAGATAGGAAGATGTTTCCCCGCCGGCACTTTCAATCGAAATAGACTTGATTTTGCCGTTTTTAATAACAACCTTCACTGTGATTGGTCCGCCAAAGCCCTGTGCCGTGCCGGTATATGTACCATCTTTGTATGCATCCGGATCTTTAAAGGAATCCTGCTGTTTACTTCCCTGTGGTTCTACTTTGGGAGCGGCTGCGTTTTCAACTGTTTCGCCGGTCAGGGCATTTTGAATTGCGCCGAGGATACCGCGGGAACTGTAAGTTGCACCGGAAGCCACGTCCACTTCCCATGTCTGTTTCTGCATCACCTGATCAATGACAGATTTTGCCAGTGATAAATACGGTTCTGTCTCGCCGGCTGCTGAAACGATCTTTACGTCTGTGATCTGACCGTCCTTAACCGTCACCTCAACAGTGACAGGTCCGCCGTAACCCTGCGAAGTGCCGGTGTATACACCATCCTCATAATCGCCGACAGCCTGCTCGCCATCCTCTTTTTCCTTCGCTGCCCGTTTGAGACCGCCCGCTTCAGAATTGCCGGATGCATCTGCTCCGGTATCCGCAGCGACCTCCTCGACCAGCGCAAGACGCTCAGGGATTTCCTGCAGCGTCACCTGTGTCTGCGGTATCATGTCAAATACAAGCAGACCTGTCAGGACCGCCGGCAGAATAAATGACAGCTTTTTTTTGCTGAATGCAGTTGTTTTGTCAGAAGTGTTTGATTTCATGTTTGGATACTCCTGTGTAATAAATTAAAATCTCCGATCAGGCACAAGTTTTAAAATCTGCCTGAGACCTCATCATGTCTGAAATGACATTTTCAGGCAAAAATATCATTTCAGGCATGACGCAAAGCGGCACGGGCACTGTTTTATGTGCCCGTGCTTCGCCGCGTCTGCATCCACACAGGATGCATGACATCATGCTTCCTCTTATTATTTCACTTTGATCTTGATGGTCTTTGTTGTACTCGCTGCTGCGTAATTTCCAGTTGCAGCAATTGATACTTTAACTTTGACCTTATAGGTTCCCTTCTTAAGTCCCTTCTTAACCGTTACCTTTCCGGCTTTGCTGATCTTAATCTTCTTGTTGCCGGAAACTTTCTTGAAAGTGACTTTGCCCTGACCGTTGATGGTGGCTTTCAGCTTGAAGGTCTGTTTTTTCTTTTTCAGTTTGGACGCTTTCAGCTTCTTGGTGGTCGGGGTGAGCTTCTTCAGGCTCTGGGACTGCTTTGTGACAGTCTGGGTGGTCTTTGTGTTATTATTTACACCCTTGTTACCGGTTCCGCTGTTCCTTGCTGCATCTTCAGCATTTTTCTGATTCGTTGCTGCTGTCTGCGCTGCTGCCAGCTGGCTCTCAGCGTCTGACATAGAAGCAAAAAGCATTGCCTTCTGTGCATCTGTCAAATCAACAAATGCTTTCTTCGCCGCATCAACTGCTTTCTGTGCGTCTGCAGCTGTTGCAAACTTGCCGTTGGCTGCCTTGATCAGTGCTTCCGCATTGGCCGCCGCTGCCTGATCTGCTTTAGCTGTAACCTTGACTTCTGCCTCAAGGACATCATAACCTTCTGCATACACTTTAATTGTGTATGTTCCATCATTGAAAGCATTATTCTCATCATAGAATGCCGCATAACGATGTACTTCAGCAGTATTTGATGCTATGCTGGTTCCGTTATTCAAAGCAATCTGGAGTTTGTTGTAATGTCCGCCGGATGTAGCTGCCTCTCCGTACAGATCAATCCAGTGAACAGCACCGACTGTTGTCGTTCCATCGCTGATTGTTGCTGCGTATACGCTGTTCCAGTATTCACTCCATACGTAACCTTCTACTGTATCATCCGGGACGATAACAAATTCGCCGGTTCCGTATCTGCTGGATGTGTATTCAGCACTGGAAAGTACCGGTGTAATCGTAGAATCTGCCGGTTTGTCCATCGGATTCACTTTCAGCGTCACTGCAATCAGAGATTTCTGTTCTTCTGTAAGTGCTTCCTCTGCTGCCTTCAGAATGCTTGCTTCGACATAAGGGTCTGCCTCAACTGACACAACATCACGTCCCAAAGTCAGTCCAGTGATTGCTTTATCACCTTCTGTATCAGTTCCATATGTTACAAGAGATGGAATGTCTTTTGCGTGATGTCCTGTGTATTTCGTCGCACTGGAAATTGCATCATAGGATTCATCTGTCTCTACATCCAACTTTGCATAAACTTCTTTATAATTCGTCGCTGTACCGCCAGTGTATCCGTACAACGTTCCAGTGAGCGGTTTAACACCTGTTATAGTCGTGTAGTAATAATTCGTTCCTGTAAGCTGTTTCAGCCCGTTTTTCTCAAATTTATAATAACTATTCCCGCGTCTGCTGCTTACCGTTGCAACATAAACATAATTTTCCGGTACATCTGTAGTATCAGCATAGAAATATGTCAAACCACCGATTTCTACAGATGCCATATCTTTTGCTTTGATCTTTTCCTGCAATTCAGCAATTAATGAAGCAGCGTCAACAGATGTTGCTGCTGTATTCGCAAGCATTTCCTCTGCTTCCTGAACATGTTCTTTCAGATCCGCATTCTCTTCATAGCCGATTGTCAGTTTTGCTTTTTCAATTAATGCTGTCAGCTCATTTTTCTGGCTCTCAGCAATCGGAGTAGAGACTGTTCTGGAAATCGCCGGATAATTACTGCTATTAATCGTAACTGTATACGCTACACCATCAACCGTTTCAGCGTCCAATGTAACCTTTTCATCCACAATTTCTTTTGCATCTGCGATTACAGTTATGTTTCTGCCTCTTCCGTAAGATACCGAAACGCTGACATCTTCAAACGCATTCGGAACTCCCGAAATTGTAAGCTGGTCTGATCCATTGGCAACCGCAAAGTTCAGGGCACTGAGATCTCCCGTATAGTACTCCGGAAGTTTTGCACCATTAGCCGGTACGGAGATAATTCCAAGGCTTGTAATAACGTCAATACTGCCCAGTTCAGCTCCATTCAATCCCTCAAACTGGTAGAAGGGATCTCCGTTTCCATGCCCTCTTCTCTCTCCTTTGCCGCCTATAATTGAAGCTGCAATTTCCAGATTTGGTACTCTACTTCCATACCACAGATTTTCCAGGCAGGTCATGCCAAATGATTTTCCATCTGACGTATTAATCACTGCACCATAAACAGTGTATTCTGCATATGTATCCTCTCCTGTCTGAACTTTACTACCATTATTCAGGAATCCGTTCAAAGGAATTACATAGTCCCCATAATCTTGTGATGTATCAATTTCTCCGACTGATACATAATCCGTTTTGAACTCCTGTAACTTACTGAACTCATAGCTTCCATCATCAGCAATTGAAAGTGTGCTGTAAGCGCCGGGCTTTTCATCTAAAACCGTAAACGCATAATTATCATTCTCTTTCAGGTCTTTCGGCAGTTTTTCGTATGCTTCCGCACTGACCTCTACTGGAATTACAACACCCATAATATATTTCCCATTATTATAGGTGCCTTTAGCAAGACCTGTTACACCTTTGAACTTAGATGTTGTTGCAGTAGAAACTGCATCGATACCATCTTCAACTTCCCAGACTGCCATGTCTGTCAGGTTGTATGCTGCATAAAACGTTCTGTAAGGTACATTCATCATGACATAACGAACTTCAGCTTCCCCTTCCAGTGCAGCATCTCCCTGTTCTGTCTCCTCATCAGCAACAACCTCGATCTCCGCCGCATCATTTGCAGCTGTTGTCTCAACAGCAATTTCCTCGACCGCCGCGGCTTCTGCCTCCGGCTGAACGACAGTCTCAACCTCGGTATCAACCTCGGTTGCCTCTGCTTCTTCCGCTGCAACTGCCTCCTCCGCAGCTTCTGCATCTTCCTCTGTCACAACCGCTGCCTCAATTTCCTCTGTCGCAGGCGCATCATCCGCAAATACAGCCACGGATCCGCTGCCCAGAGTCATTGAGAGCGCCAGTGTGATGGAGAGCAACTTGCTTACTGTGCTTTTCTTCATTCTCACTTCTCCTCGTTTCATATTATTACAGGGTTTCTCGGTTTGCCGGATACGTGAATCGGTTACACTTCTGTTGTCACAGCCGTTTGCGATTCATCTCTCCTTCTTTTTGTGAATATTAATCACGAATTTGCAAAAAATCGCAGGTAGTTAAGACTAACTCTAAAGAAAAAGCAGGACGAGGTTGCCCTCGTCTCCTTTCGCGGAATCTGCTTTCTTGATTTCGCATAGCTATCTGCAGTTATTTTGCTACCAGAGGTAGTTTATATTAACTAACGCCTCTCAGTCAAGTTTTTTTTGCATTTTTTGTGATCTTTTTTCACGTACACTTTTTCGGGCTCCGGCTCACAACCTCTTATAGTTACTCGATCCAGTGGATTTCCAGATCACTGGTAAACTGATCTTTAATCCCCTCTGTCACATAAAGGTTTCCGTCTGTATCCATCAGGATCATATCAAATTCATCGCTGTGTGCGCGCCAGATTTCCGACGCCTTGTCCAGCCCTAATACAAACATGGATGTAGACAGACCGTCCGCGAGGGTACCGTCTTCACTGACAATTGTGACAGAGACGAGATCTGCATCGGACGGATATCCGGTCTTCGGGTCAATAATGTGGTGGTAATAGACGCCGTCTTTTTCAAAATAGCGTTCATAGCCGCCGGAAGTGATGACCGCCTGATCGTTCGTCTCCAGCACGCCGATGTAGTCCAGGCCTGCAAGTGATGCACTCCCGGACGCCGCCTGTGAGAGCCATGGCAAGGTGTTTTCCTCTGTCCGCTCCGGCGCCTGAAT
>CAZRNI010000102.1:0-8266 GCA_964601425.1 uncultured Eubacterium sp.
CGGGCCTTCCTCAACTTCATAACCCATTCCGACGAAAATGCGCTGTACTTCTTCAAGCGCTATCGTATTCGGATGGCGGTGTCCGATCTCCGGCTTTTTGGCCGGAAGGGTTACATCAATCGATTCTGATGCAATCCGCGCTTCCATGGCAGCCTTCTCGAGATTATTCTTAACAGCTTCCAGATTCTGCTCAATCTTGTCACGGGCTTCATTGACAAGCTGACCGAATTTCGGACGCTCTTCAGCAGGAATGTCCTTCATTCCCTTCATCAGCTGCTTCAGCTCGCCTTTCTTTCCGAGAACGCTCACACGTATCTCGTTCAGTGTCTCAAGATTTCCGGCTTTCTGAAGATTGCCGACGGTCTTTTCGACCACCTGTGACAATTTCTGTCTGAGTTCTTCGTTCATGTTTCCTTCCTCTCCTGTGATATTTAATAAAATAATGTAAATCGTGATGTCTGCGCTTCGCTCCGATGCGGACTACAACATCGCTCCGATGCGGACTACAACATTTTCAAAAAATGTATTTCCTGTATAAAAATGATTTCACACAGAAAATGTGCAGTAAAAAAGCCCCTTCAGCGCCGTGCCGTAAATGAATGACACTTTGCCAGGGACGAATCTTTCCGCGGTACCACCCTGTTTCCCGCAACAACAAAAACCATATGTCTTTGCAATGCGGACACTTGGACTGCGCGTTACGTGCGCTTACGTTTCTTCCTACACAGATCCATGCACGGGAGACATCCCGTCCGGATCCCTCAGGGATTTCCGGATACCTCCGTGTTTTTACTGCCTTCTGAACGGCTGTGGTCTGTCCTGCATGAATTCTTCAGAAAAAAAGCTCCGGCGGGAAATTCTCATACGCCGCCGTAACCGGTCCACCTCTCAGCCTCCGGATGTACCTCTCTTCTGTGACTGCGCATGATTGCTGCGAACCCGTAATCCGCAGACGCCATCTTCGCTGTTGATACTATTATTCAGTTCAAAAAATGCGCTGCGCGCATAAAGTAACCCGGTATGCCGTTCCCTGCTGTTTTGACTCCTAAGCGAAGTCAAGTGGGTGACCGCAGATACACATCTGCCTTCCCCTGATCTGATGGGGCCTGACATCAGTGCGACAATGTAGGAAACCCTGTTTAAAGAAATTGTAGGTTCAAAATTGCAGGAATCCGGACATCTCGGGCTACCGATATTATACTATTCTTTAAGACCAGCTGTCAATCTCGTCCTTACCTTCGCGCTGCATCAGCTCATTGACCGCATCTGCTGCAGATAAACCGTCAAAAAGAACGTGGTTTACAACAGTGATAATCGGCGCTTCGATATTATATTTCTGCGCCAGCGCAAGGCCTGCCTTAGCTGAGTAGACGCCTTCAACCACCTGATGCACTTCATCCATAGCCTCTTTCATCGTGCGTCCCTGTCCCATCAGGTAGCCGGCCATACGGTTGCGGCTGTGTTTGCTGGCACATGTGACAATCAGATCTCCGATACCGGAAAGTCCGAACAATGTCTTCTCATTTGCGCCCATTGCGCGGCCGAGACGCGCAATCTCCGTGCTGCCGCGGGTTATCAGTGCTGCCTTAACATTATCTCCGTATCCGATTCCGTCTGCGATGCCGGCTGCCAGTGCGATCACATTTTTCAAAGCTGCTCCAATCTGAATTCCCAGCATGTCAGAGCTGGTATAAACGCGGAAAACAGGGGACATAAAGAGCTCCTGTACGCGCAGCGCTGTCTCTTTTGAATGCGCACCGGCTACAATTGTCGTCGGAAGTCCCCGGCCGACTTCTTCTGCGTGACTGGGACCAGAGAGAACCGCTACATCTGCCTGCGGGATTTCTTCCTCAATGATATCAATCAGCGTCTTCTCTTCGATGCCTTTTGCCAGACTGACGATCAGCATATTATCTTTGACAAAACGACTCATGTTATGTGCGGTACTGCGCACAACCGGTGACGGAACTGCAAATACAAGAAGCTCAGCATCCTTGATTGCCTCCTCCAGGCTGCTGGTAAACACTACATCTTCCGGCAGTTTGACACCCGGCAGACGTTCCGTATTCTCATGATGTTTCCGGAACATCTCTGTTTCTGAATCCAGAAATGACCAGACAACCAGTTCGTTTCCCTTGTCAGACAATAATTTGGCAATTGCCGTGCCCCAGCTACCTGATCCGATCATACCGATCTTAGCCATGTGAATAATCCCCTTTCTTAAACATTTCAGCCATCTCTTCAGGCCAGTTTCAGTAACGATTTCTTATAAATCCGATTTTTTATTCAAATATGTTTTGCGTTCACATCCGTGGATCAGCCGGTCGATATTTCCTCTGTGTCCGTAAAATGCAATTGCTGTCAAAATGATAACGATCACAAATAACTCTATACGCTGCGGCTGCGTCATTCCGTAACAGCCAAGTGCTCCTCTGATCACGACGCCCGCCAGGAAAGAAATGGAAAGACACAGCGATGCGAGTGATACATAATTTGTAATCAAAAACAAGCTGAAAAACACTCCGATTCCGATCAGGATCAGCAGCGGATCGCCAAAAGCAATGATCATCCCGCCGGTTGCTGCGATTCCTTTACCGCCCTTAAACCCGAGATAAAACGGAAAATCGTGTCCGATAATCACACCTGCAGAGGTCCAGATCTTGAGCAGCGGCACCATATCGGGATATTTGTTATGAAAAAGCAGCCAGGTCACCAAAACCGCAATAATACATTTACCCAAATCGCCGGCCAGCGTGATCAGACCGGCCTTCAGTCCGAGTGTGCGCAGTGCATTTGTCGTACCGGCATTTCCGCTTCCCTGCTGCCGGATATCGATGCCTTTCATTTTTCCATAGATGTACCCGGTCTGTATCAGGCCGAATACATATCCGATTAAAAATACGATCAGGCGTATCATTGTTACTGATCCTTTCCCTTCCGTTCTCTCGTCAGAAGCCGCAGTGCCGTCCCGCGGAATCCGAAAGCATCTCTGATTTGATTCTCCAGATAGCGCAGATAAGAAAAATGCATGAGTTCTTTATCATTTACAAACAGGACAAAAGTCGGCGGTGCAACGGCCACCTGGGTCATATAATAAATCCGAAGCCGTTTTCCCTTATCTGAGGGCGGCTGCTGCATTGCGACGGCCTCTGTCAGAAGTTCATTCAAAACGCCCGTCGCAATCCGCATGTTCTGGTTATCCAGAACCATGTCTATCATATCAAATAATTTAATCAGGCGCTGTCCTGTTTTGGCAGAAACAAACATAATTTCGGCATATGGACAGAACGAAAGGATCTGGCGGATATCTTCTTCGAATTTTTTTGTTGTTTTTGTATCTTTTTCAATCGCATCCCATTTATTGACTGCAATAATAAGGCCCTTGCCGCGATCGTGTGCGATACCCGTGATTTTGGCATCCTGTTCAGTCACGCCTTCCGTCGCGTCAATCACGACGACAGCAACATCGCTCCGCTCAACTGCGGCCACAGTCCGAATGATGCTGTATCGCTCCAGATCTTCTTTCACTTTACTCTTTCGGCGCAGTCCTGCCGTATCAATAAATGTATATTCCCGCTTATTGTGCTTCACAGTAGTATCAATCGCATCACGGGTCGTACCCGCTATATCTGATACAATTACCCGCTCCTCACCAAGCAGCTTATTAATGATGGAAGATTTACCAACATTCGGTTTTCCGACGATCGCAATCCGCGGAATCTCATTTTTATCTTCATCATCGCTTTTTTCCGGAAAATGTGCGATGACTGCATCCAGCAGCTCTCCGATCCCCTGTTTGCCTTCGGCAGAAATCGGAATCGGATCACCGATGCCGAGATTGTAAAATTCATAGACGTCCATCTCCTGCCGCTTATAGGAATCCACCTTGTTTACAGCAAGTACAACCGGACGCTTACTTCTCCGGAGCAGATCCGCCACCTGCAGATCCGCATCCACCATACCGGTGCGTGCATCCGTCATAAAAATTATAACGTCGCTCGTTTCCACCGCGATCATTGCCTGTTCACGCATCTGCGACAGAATGATATCGCTGCTGTCCGGCTCGATTCCGCCGGTATCAATCATCGTAAACGACCGGTCCAGCCAGGTTACATCCGCATAAATCCGGTCGCGTGTAACTCCCGGCGTGTCCTTTACAATAGAAATACGCTCGCCGGCCAGTGCATTAAACAGTGTCGATTTGCCGACATTCGGACGTCCGATCACTGCTACAATCGGTTTGCTCATATTGTTGTCTCCGTTTCAATGGTTTATAGGCTTCTGCAAGCAGCACCGATACCAGTGCTTCTCCGTCAGCATCCACTGGAATTACGGGAATGCCGACAGCACGGGTTACTTCCTCAACGGTAATATCGTCCAGAAAAACCTCTTCGCCGCTTCGCAGCATATTACAAGGTATCAGCACAGCTTCACACGGCGCTTTGACCGCATCAGACTGACGAAGCTGCCGGATCAGATCCTGTCCGGTAATCAGTCCTGAAACTGTGATTTTATTTCCGAAAAAGTCATTTCGAACCGGAATCACACAAATCTGTATTTCCGGATACTGTTCCATAATCTTTTTTGAAAGCTGTTCCAGTACCGGCGCAGCAAGCAGTCCTGTCGCAATCGATACTGTGCGTTCCGGAATCTCTCTTCTGCTTTTTCTCCGATCCAGTAATGCCGCAGCCACTTCTTCTTCCAGCAGTCTGAGCATCCCGACGCCGTTTTCAAGCTGTGGATATCCTTCATAAACATCTGCATCCGGCAATTCTTCTCCTGCCAGCAGATACCATTCATCCGATGCATGAACCAGCCTCGTACCATACTTCTGCAGGTATCTTTCCTGCCAGGTATGAATCTGCTCCAATACCCGCTTTGCGTCAGGCTCGGTAAATGGCTCCAAAGGATACAGACCATCCCTGTAATCTGTAAGACCTACCGGAACGACAGATACACTTCCAAGTGCCGGCAGATATGCAGCGAGATCCTGAATTGTCCGATCCAGTTCTGCACCGTCATTTAACCCGCGGCAGAGAACAATCTGCCCATTCAGGGGTACGCCGGCCTGTGCCAGCTTTTCTGCTTTATGAAGCGCCTCGCCGGCAAACCGGTTATGCAGCATCCTGCAGCGCAGTTCCGGATTGGTTGTGTGAAAAGAAACATTGATCGGGCCGAGATGGTAACGGATAATCCGTTCAATATCGTGATCACTCATATTGGTCAGTGTCACATAATTACCCTGTAAAAAAGACAGCCGTGCATCATCATCCTTAAAATACAGCGTGTCGCGCATCCCGGGCGGCATTTGATCGATAAAGCAGAAAACACATTGATTCCGACAGGATCGGTATTCATCCATCAAACCGCTCTCGAACAACAGTCCGAGATCCTCATCCTCGTCTTTTTCCACCTCCAGAAGCCACTCTTCATCTGTGTCTTTTTTCCGGATCAGTATTTCCAGATATTCATTTTCCATGTGGAACTGATAATCAAAAATATCATCGATCACCGAGCCGTTCATACCGCACAGTACGTCGCCGGGTTCAATTTCCAGCTCCTCTGCAATACTGCCCGGCACGATCCCGCTGATCACATGCAATTTCTCTGTCATACAATCCTCCTGAAGCATTGCACAGATGTCACAATAATAGCAAGTCCCTCTTAAAAAATCAAGCGCTGAAGGTTGACACTCCCTATGAATAATGCTATAAATTAAGCAGTTGTTTCGATCATTTTCCAGACAATGTTCACTACATTTTCAGATCGGAGTATTTTATGTCTAATTTTGAACATCTCGCCGGCGCTGTTCCGGTCGGTCCTCTTAAACTGATCGCCCTTCCCGGCTGCGAAGAGATCGTCCGTCAGGTTAACGGATATCTTGTAGAGGCCAGACAGGAACTGATTCAGGAATTTCCCGAAAAAGCTGACATCCACGGATGCTGTGCAGATAACTATATTGTAGAATGTTCGCTTCCGCGTTTCGGAACCGGAGAAGGCAAAGGAATTTTAAATGAATCTGCCCGCGGCACAGACCTCTTCATCATGGTAGATGTCTGCAATTACAGTGTTACCTACAAAGCCTTCGGCCGCGAAAATCATATGTCACCTGATGATCACTTCCAAAACCTGAAACGTGTGATCTCCGCCGTAACAGGCAAAGCGCATCGGATCAACGTAATCATGCCCTTCCTTTATGAAGGCCGCCAGCACCGCCGCAGTGCCCGTGAATCACTCGACTGCGCAGTCGCTATGCAGGAGCTTGCAAACATGGGTGTCGCTAATATCCTCACCTTTGATGCACATGATCCGCGTGTCATGAACGCAATTCCACTGCACGGATTTGATAATTTCTTCCCGAGTTATCAGTTTATGCAGGCGCTGATCGAAGCATATCCGGATATTTCATTTGATAAAGACAGTATGGTTGTTATCAGTCCGGATGAAGGCGCCATGTCGCGTGCAATATTCTTTGCAAACATTCTTGGTGTAGACATGGGTATGTTCTACAAGCGCCGTGACTACTCACAGATCATCAACGGCAAAAACCCGATTGTTGCACATGAGTTCCTCGGTGATTCTGTCGATGGAAAAGACTGTGTTGTCATTGATGATATGATTTCCTCCGGCGGCAGTATGCTGGATGTCGCATCCCAGCTGAAGGAGCGCGGTGCCCGCAGTGTGTATATCTGCGCAACATTCGGTCTCTTTACAGATGGTTTCGAAACGTTTGACGACTTCTACGAAAAAGGCCTGATTTCCCGGGTTATCACAACCGATCTGGTATACCAGCAGCCCGAGCTGCTTGAAAAGCCGTGGTACACACCGGCAAAAATGGAGCGTTACCTCGCAAGCATCATCGATACACTGAATCACGATGTCTCCATCGACAAGGTTCGTGACAACACCTATAAGATTAATCAGCTGCTGGAGCGCCACCACGGCACCGCACACCGCTGATTCATTCAAATCTAAGCTTTTACGTTAAAAATATACATCCCGGAACACCCGGTGATGTATATTTTTTTCAATCATATATTTTCTTCGCTTTTTAATATGCCGCAAACGGAAATGCATTCCTGTAGTACCGAAGCGCGTTTCCCTCAAACGCGATCACATAAAAACGACAGGGCGTATCCGGCAGCAGCTGATACCTCGCGTAGAAAAACTCTGCCACTCTGGAGATCTTCTGCATTTTACGCAATGAGACAGACTCCTCCGGGAGTCCCTGCCCTGACGTTCTGCGGTACTTCACCTCAACAAACACGATCACATCGCCATCCTGCGCAACCAGATCAATTTCCCCCTGCCTGCATCTGAAATTCCGCATCAGAATCTGCATCCCGGCTTGAGTCAGATACTTTGCTGCCATCTCCTCCTTCTCGCTTCCAACTCTCCTTTTATTCATAGCTCTCCTTACATACCATATTAGAGGAGAATTCAAATCTCCTACACATACTTATGAATAAAACTTCTCCTGTGAATCTCTGTCGGCCCGTATTTTCTTAATGCCTCAATATGTTCACGGGTTCCGTAGCCCTTATTCGAAGCGAAGTGGTATTCCGGCATGATCCGGTCATATTCGGCCATCAGTCTGTCACGGGTTACTTTTGCTATGACACTGGCGGCAGCAATGGACTGACTCTTCGCATCGCCCTTAATGATCGGCACCTGACAGATCTCCAGATCCGGAATTGTAACCGCATCCACCAGGAGCAAATCCGGCCTGACGGTAAGCTTTCCCACAGCTTCACGCATTGCCTCATACGTCGCCTGAAGGATATTAATCTCATCAATCCGCTGCGGAGATGCTGTTCCGATGCCAATCGACAGGGCTTTTTCCTGAATCACATCATACAGCTCCTCGCGACGCTTCTCCGTCAGCTTTTTTGAGTCATTGATGTAAGGAATCCTGACATCTTTCGGAAGTATCAGGGCACAGGCCATAACCGGGCCCGCAAATGGACCGCGCCCAACCTCATCAACACCACCGATCAGCTGATATGCGTCATATTCCTTCTCATACGCACACATAGCCTCAACACGTTCCATCTCTCTGCGGAACTTTTCCTCGCGCCGCAGCTGCATTTCTTCTTTTTTTGTCATGTTTCCGGCCTCTCCAGCGAAAATCGTCCCACTTTTCCGTTTCGGAATTCTTCCAGCAAAATTCTGACTGCTTTCTCAACAGAAAGTTCATTCCCTTTTGCAATACAAGTCCGCACTTCTGCAATTCGTGTCAGCATCTCGACCGGATCATTACTGTCTT
>CAZRNI010000103.1:0-8208 GCA_964601425.1 uncultured Eubacterium sp.
ACGTAATCAGGCTCTTTTCTCAATCTCTTTCCGCTATTGGTTCAAATCACCAGCGAATTGCTGATATACTTTTCAAATTCTTTCCTCTTGACCAGCTTCTTGCTGCCGACAAACAGCACAAACGGGCAATTCGGTTCACGGAGCATCCTGTCCAACCGGTTGATGCCGATATTGCTGTATTCAGCTGCCTCGCGTACGGTCAGCGTCAATTTGTTTTCAATTGGCACATTACGTTCCGTCATAAATCACGCTCCCCTCACTCGAAAGGGCAAGTCAACAAAAATGTCAACTTGCCTCAAAAGACTATATTTACACTTCATTGCTTCTCTTATTACGATTTTACATTATTACCCCAGGTTGACGTTCTACGTTGACATTGGGAATAAAAAAGCAGGGGTATCAAGGCTTCACAGCCCTCCCTGAACCGCATTTTCCTGTCAACAAACCGTCAACGAGGCACGTCAACCAACTGCTTATTATTCAAATGGGATCTCCATCTGCTTCGGAACCGGAATGAATCCGTTCTCCGTTGACGCCTCCTGGTAGACATCCGGAATCCTCTCCCATCCTTTCTGAGTTCCGTATTCGTTGCCGAACCGCTTCGGACTGGAAAAATATCTCCATCCGGTCAGTGTCCTGTCACGGATTAGCTGGTTCATGATCTCATTGATTTCATTCGTCTGCCAACGAGCCGGCTTTGCAAACTCATTATGCAGTGCTTCCTTAAACAGCTGCTTTGAGCAGACCCTATCCCCCGTATAGTCATTCATATAGTCGAGGATCAGCCCTGCATCCACATCTTCCTGCATAAATTCTTTTTGCCGGCTCCTGACCTCCGCCTCCATCTCCGGGGAGAGTTTCAGCTTGAAGTCTTTTCTTCGATAGATCTCCATGATTTCAGCCCACATCTGCACGATAGAGGCGCGGGATTCTTTTCGTCATCAAGGATAAATGTCTCCGCGACCTCTTCCTCGCACTTGATCGGCAGGAACCGGCGGTTTCCGGTCCGGTCATTCGGAAGAAACATGATCTTATTTGTCGTCCCTATGAACACGCACTGCCTCGGCCGATCCTTCGGATATTTCTCATACGGAGTACGATAGGTCTCTCGCTGTCTGGTCAAAAAGCTCTTTACCGCTTCATTGCTCTTAGCATTATTTGTTGCCAGCATTTCAGACAGCTCGATGATCCAGTGACCCTGCATCTTTTCATAGACTTTTGCGCTCTCCATGTCTTTAAGGTCATCTGTGAACCATTCATCCGCACTTGCCATCAGCCTGGAGAATGAAGATTTTCCGACCCCCTGCCCACCAACAAGACAAAGGATATAATCAAACTTGCATCCCGGCTGAAAGACCCGCGAGACAGCACCCAGCATGAAGAGCTTCAGAATCTCGTACGTATAATCTGAAATCTCCGTTCCCAGAAAATGATGAAGTGCATATCGGATCCTTTCCTGTCCATCCCAACGCAACCCATTAAGATAATCCCGGATCGGATGAAAAGCATTCCTGTTCGCCACGATCTGAACAGCTTCCTCCACGATTGCCAGCGTATTGATTCCATAGGTCCGGTTACAATAGAGATGAATGTTATAAAGATCATTATCCGTTAGGGCTGCACCGCAATTAATACGTTCCCAGCCCATCTGTTTCACAATATCGATTCTCTGCGTCAGCTCGTTGTAACGTATACCATCCCGCAGAAGCGGATCATAAGACAGGATCAATTCCGCATTCGCCACACTGTTGCGAACTATCCCCTTGTCCGTCAGGTCTAACAGTTCCATAACCTGTTCCACGGTCATCTCCCGGGCAATTGCCGGCATAATCGTATGAAGCATATTCTGTTTTTCCGCACTTATATTGCACAATTCTTCTTTCAAGCGCTCTCACCCCCTTTCCCTTTTCGATAACAACTTCTATTTTTTCTGCTTCTGAGCCATAGAAAAGTACATCCAGCAAATAGTTCACATAGTCTCTTTTTTGTAGCGCTTCCACAAAAAGCGGATGATACTCTTCGTCCGGAGAACGCGGTGCATGTTCCTCTGCCCATTGATTCAGCAGGTGCAGATAATCGCAATAGACCTTGTAAATCCGTTTTATGGCAGCATCCAACTGAACCATCCCTAAGGTTTTCTGTCTGGTATTCCGAGTCGGTGCAGACTTTGATGACAAAGAAGAGGCTCCAGTAAAATCAAGTCCCATATCATCTGCCAGCTTTTGTGCCGCCGCATGTGCAGAAAGATGAAAGAGAAGAGAAACAAATCGAATTACATCTCCTTTCTCCTGACAGCCGAAGCAGATAAAGTTCTGATCGACCTTCATACTCGGTGTTTTATCATCATGGAACGGACAGCGCATCATGCCGCCTCTGTTAACTTTAAATCCATAAAAAGAAGCAGCCTGCCGGGTCGTGACATGCTGCTTCACCGTTTCAAAAATATTCAGTTTTCGCATGTGTGTTATAACCCCCTTTCCTGAGTTTTTCCTCTCTGTCTCTTCCTTCCGTCCCCGTTCTGACCGGCATCCATCTTACCTGCTTTAAGCTGCTCCAATATTGACTGGTGAGCCTGCTCTTTTACCGGCTGAAGAACTTTCCGCTTTTTCTCGGGATCACGCAGAAGATTACTGATTCTGTCCTTCACTTTTTTCATAGAATCGCGGATCCGGATGATTACTTTTCCAAAATGGCCGGCGGCATATTCCCGGGTCTCTTTCGGTGCTTTACGTTCCGGAGAAAGCAACCATTTCTGATAATCTGCAAGCGCCCGCAGATCTTCATTATGCGTTTCAATCTGAACAGTCTCTGCAACAGCTTCGACCGCTTTTTCATAAGCTGCATCGGCCACTTCATCAATCAGATTTTCCGCATCGGAAATCTTCATGGTCAGCTCATCCAACCTTTCTTCCTTTTCAGAAATAGCAGCCTCCTGATCCTGAAGTTTTTCCTCTTGCTTCGCCATCATTTCTTTCTGTTTCATTAGGATATATTCCTGCTTTTCCAGATAAGCCCGCCCGCCGTATTCAGGCTCTTCATCAAGATAAACTCCATGCGATTTACAGATATCGAAAAGTATCGTCCGGCAGGCCGCATCAAAGGTCATTTTACGGTTATTGAACTTCCACTTTTTCTCGTCCGGTTTTGGCAACGGAACCCCCATTATTTCCAACGCCTTTTCCTGCTGGGGAGCCAGCTCTCCGTATTTGTTTTTACAATCAAATACATGCCGCTCCTGTATGTGCGGCGTAGCCTCATCCAGATGCAGCGCCCAGTCCAAAACATGAACGTGTTCCCCAAACATTTCATTGAACTTCTTCAAGAACTCCTCTGTGATTATCCGCAGCGTTTCCGGAGATTCCGAATCGCCGATCGTTCCCATCTGGTAGATCGTTTCCTCAGGACAGGTCCGCTTATCCATCCGCAGATCCTCCGGAGTTCGATTTTTCTCCGGATGCCTCCGGGCCTCGTTCCGGGCATTTTGCGCGAGAGTGAAGTCAAGGTAGTTCTCTTCATAAAATCGCTTTTCGACTTCATCAAAGCTCATGTGCTTGTCCTGATCCGCATGCCCGTAAAGTCCGCCGTAACAGTCCCAGTATAGGTTTTCCTTCGTCCGCTCCTCATCGATATGTTCACTGTTTCCGACATCAAAGCGGCGGTCATTGTGCTTCACATTATATACGCCGTTCCTGCCGGATCTTCCATTGTGCCGTGTCAGTTTTCTTGTCATCAGATCGCCTCCTCCATGATAAAAATAAGCAATAAAAAAACGGCAGCTTTGCTGCCGTCACCTCGGGATGTGCGCGGGGTAATACACACTACTAAATGGCGCGGCGCCATTTACGTGCGCAATGGCTGCCGCCCTTGACCTGCCGGGGCTTTCCGCCCTCGACCCGGAACAGGACGCGTCGCCCCTGTACCCAGAGCATGGCTTTCCACCCTGCACTCCGATGGGAGCTGCCGCCCCTCACCCCTACCGGGGAATGGCCTTCCCCTTGACCCCTACAGACAAAAAGAAAGCCGGAGAACAATGATGTCTTCTCTATAGTAAGGCCTATATTCTCCGGCTATTATTTGACTTGATTATTTTTATTTTCCTATGAATATTCCTCATTAATCCCAAGATTATAAACTATAGTCAAAGTTGTGACATTAATATAACTAATCCGACTATGACAATAATTCCAATAATAAGAGCAACTGTGTTCGAGTTGTTTTCTTTTTTTATTGCCTCCCCGCCGCTCTTTAAGGAAGCCTCCACAAGCTTTTTCTTCGCCTCTAAATCTTTTGTGGATTTGGCGGTACTAATCAATTGACGAGAATTCCTATTCTTTTGATTAATAATTTCCTTATTTGCATTATTACTCTGTCTCTTATCAAAATCACTTTGTCGATATTCATTGCCATTATTATGCAACTTAATCACTAATGAATAGTGATCATCATTATACGATCCACCAGCTGAAGTCATGACTGTTTTTTCACCACTTCCAGCCGCTGCCCCTATGACTGCACCTGTTGGGCCAGCCAATGCACCCCCAATAACAGCTCCCTTTACAGGGCTTTTTTTCTTTGTTGTATACGTCGGCGCAATATATCCCGAATAGTTTCTATCAAACTGTAATTCGCATTTTTCGACGTATTCAAGAGGTATAAACGATAATTTGGGATAATCATGCCCTTCGATACCTACACCGTAGAACCCTTTGCATACAATCAAGAAGAAATCTGTCAAATAATAACTATCCCATACAAACGAAGGGGTCGGATCTGAATGGATAAATGTCTCCTTGATTCCTAACGATTTATAGAATGCAGGGGTCATACTCTTACCACCAGCAAATATCATTTGGGAAAGGGAATCGATATTGCTTGCAATAAGACCCTCCTCTTTATATCGCTTTACTTCGGAATCAGATAGCACCATCGTCTTTGCAAGTTCCAATAATGTTTTTTCAGTTGCCATTACGAATTACTCCTCTCTGTATTATCCAAAAAACAAAGCCGCCGCTTATATATGCCACTATATCTACCACGTCAAAAACTCTTGAAGATCTTATAATAATGGGAAAGCATTCCCAAAATATCCCTACAAGCAAACACATTACAATAATATGTGTAATCTTAACCAAGGCTATCTCTGAGAAAAACAGTACACCATTCAATGCGGCTATTAAAAAAAGGCCTGCTAAACAATCGTTGAAGTAGCATACTAAAAAAAAATGGATTACCCCTGTCGTAGCATTTTTAAAAAACAAATTATTTAAACAATATAAGCCGGCAGATGTTATCAGTATTAATATATATACTATTAACCTATTTTTGTGCTTCGTATGTTGTTTCTCCCCTAACTATTATTGCTATCCAATGAAGCAACGTGCTTTTTTTGATGACCGCTCTGGCCGAAACCATTTTGTTCCCATTTTTGTTTGCCTTTGGAGAAACATCCTCCAATAAGAATACCCAATCTTCTGATGCATCCATCAGTGGATATATATTAAATCTTCCATGCGCAAAGCTATTCCTCACATGATAAAACGTACTTAATACATGATTCCTTAGGTTGTTAAATATACAGATTCTTTCTTGAGCCAGATCAACTTTTTCCATATCATCTAAGTCTGCTTTTTTCAAGGCATTATCCATCTCATCATATGAATCTGCAACAGCAAGGACAATCGGCTCCGAAGAGGCGTGTAAAAGTTGTTTATTCAAATAATACGGTTTACTCCACGGTGCAGACCACCCGTACTTACTTAAAGACACAGAACGAGCTGATAATCCTTCACATGGACTATTAAAAATAAAGAATCTGATTATTTCACAGTATTCCCTGTCACTATAACAATCTATTGGCACTTCATTAAGCCATGCTGCAACAGGGGTTGTAAAAACCTTCATCTTAATCTCCATTCTCAAAAGGTGTACGATTTGATTATAGCCTTTGTCCGAGACACATTTTGTCAATCTGCATAAAAACATTTCTGCATAACCGCTATGTTTATTGAAAATACAGACTTTTTATGGTAAAGTTTTCTTTGTAAAAATGGCTATCAAAAGGCACACCTTTTGATAGCGTTTTTACTCGTAGGCCTCTGTACCTACTTCCTATAACGCTATCTTACTGAAATCACATTGTTAAATGGTGGGCTGCCAGCCCACTAGCTCTTATTCCGTCAACATCAACCGCAATTCGCGTAATCTCCGGTAAAAAGTCGCCTCCGACATATCGCACTTTTGGAGCAGATCCGGCAAGAGCAACCTCTTCTTCTCCCATTCCCTTACCAGTTTGGGGAAGTCTTCCGGCACCTGCTTCTCCGGCCGTCCAAATCGAACGCCACGAGCTTTTGCCGCTGCAATTCCCTGCGCCTGGCGTTCCCTGATCTTCTCCCGTTCGCTCTGTGCTACAAACGACAGTATCTGAAGAACAAGATCCGCAATGAATGTCCCCATAAGATCCTTTCCCTGCCTGGTATCCAAAAGCGGCATATCGATCACAACTATATCAATGCCCTTTTCTTTCGTGAGAACACGCCATTGGTTCTGGATCTCCTCGTAATTTCGTCCCAGGCGATCTATGCTTAAGATATAAAGAAGATCCCCCTCGCGTAACCGTCGTACCAGCCTTTTATAATTTGGCCGGTCGAAATTCTTCCCGGATTGCTTATCCATAAATACATTTTCTTCCGGGACACCGACAGCCTGCATAGCAGTCATTTGCCTGTCTTCATTTTGATCTGCGCTGGACACCCGCACATAGCCATATATCTTTGACATGTGCTTTTCCCTCCTTTTCGTTGATGTAAACGCCGGCATGATTGGCCGGCGGACGGGTGTCCTTTGTATGCTTATCTGCGTTTTTGCCACACGATGTCATAATCGAGGACATCCGCCAGTTCTACGGCTTCCCTGTACCGCAGGGAGCCTCTCCGCAATTTGTCTGACAGATTTGACACACTGGTGCTCCATCCATATTCATCCGCCAGCAGAGCCACAACGTCGTTCATCGTCATACCTCTCCGGACGATATAGGACTTGATTTCATTTCTAACTTCATTCATGATCTGGTACTCCTTTTCATTTTTCGTTTTATTCCGAATCTACAACGAGATCCCACGCAGCGACTTCCCTGCGTTGCGAATTCATTATTTTTCTAATTTGCGTTTTTCGGATTCTCCGACGTATAGTTCCACCTTCGCTGGTTTTTGTGATTCGCTGTTTCGTCCGGTTATTTGCCAAGCTTGTAAATCCTTCGCAGTTCAATGGACCTGCTTCGCGTTTCCGGTATTCGTGTTTCAATACCTCTTTCCGCATAGATTCACAAAGAATTTCGCTGTTTTCTCAGAAATCATTTTTTCAGGTTCCTTTTCGGCGTTTTCCTCTTCCCTGATTCTGACAGGCATGTCCCCTGCTCGGCGCTGTGTCATCACGTCTCCCAACGTGCGCTCGCCCCCTCCTGTAAGGTCTTCGCGGTATGTTTCAGTTCGGAACGCTCATTCAGTTGTAAGCAAAGAATAGCTGAAAAAATGAGCGTTTCCCGTATAGCCAAAAGATAGGATTTCTCGTGATTTCCTGAAGATTTCCACGCTTTCGGAAACCTGTGCTATACTTTAAAAACAACGCCTTTAGCGAGATTGGAGTATTGGAATTATGGAAGTGAAACTGACCACTCAGGAAAAGCTGTTTGATCTGCGCAAAGACCGCCATCTCACCTTGGAAGAGCTCGCGGCAGACACAGGCCTGTCCTCATCTGCTCTCGGGAGCTATGAATTGAATGAATATAAAGACATCAGCCTCAACGCCATCATCATCCTTGCGAAGTATTACGGTGTCTCCACCGATTACCTGCTCGGCATTACAGAAAACAAAAATCACCCAAACACAGAGATTTCAGAACTGCATTTGAATGATGATATGATAGCGATGCTCAAGGAAAACACCTTGAATCACCGGCTTCTGTGTGAACTGGCCACACATAAAGATTTTCCAAAGCTGCTGGCAGATATTGAGATCTACGTGGACAGGATCGCTGCCATGCAGATCGACACCTTAAATGCGACCGTAGACATCGCAAGACAGGCGATACTGAACCGATACCAGCCGTCCGAAGAGGATATCTATCTGAAAACACTGTCTGCGGCTCATATAGAGGAAAATGAGTATTTCAGTCACCGAATTCGCAGAGACATCGACGGCATTATCCGTGAT